>JAESSZ010001083.1 GCA_016763875.1 Nannocystaceae bacterium | reverse complement strand
CGGGGACGAATCTGAAGCCGCCAGCCGCGACGCAAGTGCCGAGGCGCTGGACGAGGCGCTAGACTTGGTTGCGAGCGCGCTGTGGGGGAGTGCGCGCGCGTTGGTGACGACGCGCGGCGGCACCGCGGAATCGATGCAGGTTCAGTTCGGGGCCGACGGACGATTCACGACGTTTGAGCGGGTCGGGGTCCACCACGCGGGGTGCTGCAACGCGTGGCGGCATTGTGGAGCCCGAGCAACGTTGTGATCTACCGAAACACGGTGCCCCCGCCGGCCGGTGTCGTCCTGGACACGCTCGGGCGCAGCCCCACCGCGCCGTGGTCCGGTGCGTATTCCGCGACGGGGGCGGCCCAGGCGGTGGTTGTCGTCCCGGTCGATGGCGTGCTCGATCTGCACACGTTCAAGCCCAAACAGGTCAAAGCGGTCGTCCTCGAGACCATCGAGGCGTGCAAAGCCAAAGGGATCACCGAGTTGCGGATCATCCACGGCAAGGGGATCGGTAACCTTCGGCGCACCGTTCATGCGCTGTTGGAGCGTCATGCCGATGTCGCGGACTACGAACTCGGAGGCCACGGCGCGGGGTCGTGGGGCGCGACGCTGGTCACGCTCACCCGAGACAGATAGCCTTTCCCACGCGTGCGCGACGATTTGATCGAGACCGCGGGGCCTCAGGCTCACGTCGATCCTCCGGTGCTCATCGTGCTGCCGGATCCCGATGCCCGTGTCGATGCACAACTGCGCATCTTGGGTCGGCGGCCCGTGGATCGTTTGGCCACCGTGGCTCGCGAGGCTGGGTTTGCGAGCGTCTTGATGGGACCGGGCACGCGCCCAGGTCCCCAGGGCGCGACCGAGTGCGCGACGGGGGATCCCGTCGATCGCCCCGCGCTGGTGGTCTACGAAGGCACCGGGCTGCACCCTGACCTGGTGTCGCTGATGGTTGCCCACCCCCTAGAAACCGACGAGCGCTTCACGCTGTACGACGCGGTCGGGCGGCCGTGCGCCGCGTTTGCGGGCAGCCTACGCGCGGTGCCGTCGGTGATGCCGGTCTCCGAACAGTTGCCGTGGCCCGAGGAGATGGGAGAGCAGGACGTCGTGCGTCTGGTCTACGACGAGGACTGCGCCCGCGCCGAGGCGCTGGTATTGCGCGGCGAGCGAGCGTTCGACGCGGGCGACTCCACGTGGCACCGATTTGTGACCGTGCCGATCTTGCGCGTGCTCGCCAACTCAGGTCGCCCGGTCGCGCAACTCGAGTTGGCCGCGCTCAGTTTGGCGGCCGCGGTGCTTCCGTTGTCGCTCGTCAGCGGACATGTCGGTCTGGTTCTTGCCGCCGCCGCGATGATGCTGGCGGTGCTAATCGCGCGCCTTCTTCCAGTGATTCGGAAGCTGCACCGGACCGAACCGGGCCCCCCGAGCGAGCAGGGGGATCGCCTCGCTGCGGCCACACGCCCGCTGACGCACGCGGTCGCCATGGTCGGGCTGACCTACGGTTTGGTCGCGGAGACCGACCGTTCGGGCGTGGCTGGCGTGGTGTTATTGGCCGCTGGCGCCGCTGCGGCCTTGCTGTCGCTGCTTCAGGCACGGCGGCTGCTCCGCGGCGGTCCCGCAGAGGTGTTTGCGCTTCCCGATCCGCACGCGTTGACCCGCAGACTGGACGTCACGCTTCCCCGCGCGATAGAGGGCGCCCCGCTGCTTGAGTTGGCGGTGCTGGTGGTGGCCCCGATTGGCCTGACCGCCGTGCCGTGGTCGGTCCTCGCCGCGAGCGCAGTCGCACGGTTGTGGCGTTGGTACGCCGGTCCGCCGCAGCCCGCCTGAACGACTGGGAATCACCTGGGATTTCGGGGGTTTGCGTCAGTTCTTCGGTTTGACCGGTTTTAGGGCCGATGTTAGGTTTCCGGCACGCGTTCGGACGCACAGAGACGTTCGACGCCGATGCCGACTCGCGCCTTGGTCGCGAGAAGCCGAGCCCCCTATGAAGCGCAAGATTCCTCTTTTGCCCCTCCGCGAGTTGATCGTGTTTCCCCACGAGGTCGTGCCTCTGTTTGTGGGTCGCGAGAAGTCGATCAATGCGTTGGAGGAGGCGATGGCCGACGACCGTCACATCCTCCTGTGTGCTCAGAAGAAGGCCAAGGTCAACGACCCCAAGCCGGAGGGGATTCACGCCTACGGCACGATCGGCACGATCATTCAGTTGCTGCGTCTGCCCGACGGCACCGTCAAGGTTCTGGTCGAAGGCAAGACGCGCGCCCGCATTGAGGAGTATCTCGACACCGAGAAGTTCTTCCATGTCGAGGCCGAAGAGATCGAGCCGTCCAAGATCAGTGCGGAGGACGACGCTGAGTTGGCCGCCCTGATGCGGTCGGTCCAGGCGACGTTTGAGAACTACGTCAAGCTCAACAAGCGCGTGCCACCCGAGCTGGCCGTGAGCGTGCAGAGCATCGACAACCCCGCGCGCCTCGCCGACACCATTGCGGCCCACGTCAACTTCAAGCTCATCGCCAAACAGGAACTCCTAGAGACCGAGTCCGTCCGCTCCCGCCTCGAGAAGCTTTACGAGCTCATGCAGAATGAGATCGAGATTCTCCAGGTGGAAAAGAAGATCCGTACGCGGGTCAAGAAGCAGATGGAGAAGAACCAGAAGGAGTACTACCTCAACGAGCAGATGCAGGCGATCCAGAAAGAGCTGGGATCGCAAGACGAGTTCAAGAACGAGTTGGCTGAACTCGAGGATCGGATCCGTCGCAAGAAGATGAGCAAAGAGGCGGCGGAGCGGCTCAAGAAGGAGCTGAAGAAGCTCAAGATGATGAGCCCGATGTCCGCCGAGGCGACGGTTGTTCGCAACTACATCGACACGGTGCTTGCGCTGCCTTGGGCCGAGCGCACCGACGACAAGAGCGACATCGAAGAGGCCGAGAAGATCCTCGACGAGGACCACTACGGCCTTGAGAAACCCAAAGCGCGTATCTTGGAGTATCTGGCCGTCCAGGCTCTCGTAAAGAAGATCCGCGGGCCGATTCTGTGTCTTGTTGGGCCTCCCGGGGTCGGTAAGACCTCATTGGCCAAGTCGGTCGCGCGCGCGACCGGTCGCAAGTTTGTTCGTGTCTCCCTGGGCGGCGTGCGCGACGAAGCCGAGATTCGTGGGCATCGCCGCACGTACATCGGGGCGATGCCTGGCAAGATCATCCAGGGCATTCGCAAGGCGGGCTCGACCAATCCGGTGTTCCTGCTCGACGAGATCGACAAGATGTCGATGGACTTCCGTGGTGATCCCTCCTCGGCGCTGCTGGAAGTGCTCGATCCGGAGCAGAACAACGCATTCAACGATCACTACCTGGAAGTGGACCTGGATCTGTCGGAAGTGATGTTCGTGGCCACCTCGAACTCGCTCAACATTCCGGGCCCGCTGCTGGACCGCATGGAAGTGATCCGCATCCCCGGCTACACCGAGGATGAGAAGCTCAACATCGCCACCCGTTACCTGGTGCCGAAGCAGATCAAGGCCAACGGCCTGCAGCCGGAAGAACTGGAGATCGGCAGTGATGCGATCCAGGACATCGTGCGCTACTACACGCGCGAATCGGGCGTGCGCAACTTGGAACGCGAGATCGCCAAGATCTGCCGCAAGGTGGTGAAGGAGATCGCGCTGGCCGGTCCGCAGCCGGCGGCGAAGGCGAAGAAGGGTGCGAAGAAGAAGGCGCTGGTGAGCGTGTCCAGCAAGAACCTGGACAAGTACCTGGGCGTGCGTCGTTTCGACTTCGGCCGCGCCGAGGAAGAGAACGAGATCGGTCTGGTCACCGGCCTGGCCTGGACCGAAGTCGGTGGCGACCTGTTGCAGATCGAATCGACGCTGGTGCCGGGCAAGGGCCAGTTGATCCTGACCGGCCAGCTCGGCAACGTGATGAAGGAATCGGCT
>JAESSZ010001082.1 GCA_016763875.1 Nannocystaceae bacterium | reverse complement strand
TGAGCGGCATCGCTGAGGTCTTGCTCAACCTCGGTTACACCGTGACCGGGACCGACCTGTCGGCCTCCGACACGACGATCCGGCTGTCCGAGTTGGGCGCCACCGTCTACGAGGGCCATAGCGCCGACCACCTCGGCGAAGCAGACGTGGTCGTGGTGTCTAGCGCGGTCGGCATGGGCAACCCCGAGGTTGTCGCCGCCCGCCAGCGAAAGATCCCCGTGATCCCGCGCGCAGAGATGCTCGCAGAGTTGATGCGCCTCAAGGAAGGCATTGCGATCGCGGGGTCCCACGGCAACACCACCACCACGTCGTTGGTCGCATCGATCCTTCACGCCGCGGGACTCGACCCCACCGTCGTCATCGGCGGCAAGGTCAACTCCTTTGACTCCAACGCTCGCCTCGGAAGTGGGGACGTCTTGCTGGCCGAGGCCGACGAGAGCGACGGCAGTTTTCTGTACCTCACGCCAACGTTCGCGCTCATCACCAACATCGACAACGAGCACCTCGACCACTACGGGTCCTTGGAGCACGTGTTGGACGCATTCGTCGGGTTTGCGAACCGCGTCCCGTTTTACGGGTTGGCCGTCGTATGTATCGACGATGCGAACATCAAGAAGATCCTTCCGCGACTGACTAAGCGCACCGTCACCTACGGCATCGACGATCCCACGGCGGACTACGTTGCGACCGACGTGCGACACGCAGGCCCCGCGACAACGTTTCGCGTTGTGGTTCGAGGCCGCGACCGCGGCGAGTTCCTGCTGAAGATGCCCGGCGTACACAACGTCTGCAACGCGCTGGGCTCGATAGCCTTGTGTGACGAGTACCAGGTCCCACCCGAGACCACGCGCAAGGCCTTGGCCGAGTTCGAAGGGGTCCAGCGGCGATTCACGCTCCGTGGTGACAGTGGCGGCGTCACGTTGGTCGACGACTACGGCCACCATCCCACCGAGATCGAGGCCACGCTGGCGGGCGCGAAGTTGGCGTACGAGGATCGCCGACTCATTGGCGTGATTCAGCCGCACCGTTTCACGCGTGTCCGCGACAACTTCGAGGGCTTCGTTACCTGCGCCGACGCGGCCGACATCGTCATACTCACCGAGATCCATGCCGCGGGCGAGAAGCCCATCGAAGGTTACTCGGTGGACGCCCTCGCCGACCGGATGCGCCGCCATCGCGGTGACGATCAGGTTTTTGTCGAGAAGGACCTCGAACGGCTGCCGCAACGCATCGCTGAGATCTGTAAGTCCGGCGATGTCGTGCTCACGCTGGGCGCTGGGAACATCACCCACGCGTGCCCGCGCATCCTCGATGCGCTCAAACCGAGCTAGGAACGAGCTAGGAAAAAACGCCATGTCTCAAGAGATCTGCAACTCGATCAAAGAAGCCATTGCCGCCGAAATCGAACCCGCCAAAATCGAGGTCGAGGGCGGTGGCGGGCACTACCGGATCGAAGTCATGTCCACAGCGTTCGACGGCAAGAGCCGGGTGGCCAAGCAGCGCATGGTCCTGTCTGCTATCGCGCACCTCATGAAGGGCGACGGCGCACCAGTCCACGCCGTGGACAGCGTCAAGACGATCGTCGGATAGGCGGGCGGCTCGCCGCCGCTCATCCGCGCCGGGTCTCGATCCACGTGTCGAGCATCTTCAAGATCACTTCGCGCTCGATCGCGGGCTCGTTGTGCAGTTCGTGGAAATACCCCTTGAACTCCCGGTAGGTCTGCTCCCGCGCCTCGGCGTCGGTCAGCGAAGCATGCAAGCGCTGCGTGGCCTTGTGGTCGCAGATCTCGTCGCCGGTGCCCGCGTACCAGAGCATCGGGAGCTGTATCGAACCGACCTCGGCGGACACGCGCGTCGAGGCGGCCTCCATCGCGCGCAGCCAGCCGGCCGAGAGCACGTCCACCCGCCGGGTGTCGGCCGCGTAGGCCGCGACAGCCGCCGGGTCCCGCGAAATGTGCGCAACCGGAATTCCCGTGGGCTGCGCAAACTTGGGCGCGATGGTCATCGCAACGTTGGCTGCGAAGCGCTTGAGCGCGCCGACCTTCACGCGTGGCTCGATCAGTGGCGCGGAGATCATCGCGCCCGCAAGCGGGACGGCACGCTCGTGGTCCAGCAGATAGACGAGCGCGATGAGGCCCCCCATGCTGTGGCCAAATACGAACCACGGAAGTTTGTCTGGTCGCGACGACTCGGGCAGCGACTCGACAGAGGCTTCGATAACCGTCCGTAGATCGCGGGCGAAGGTCTCGAAATGGTCGACGTGGCCCTTGCTGCCGCCGGACTTTCCTTGGCCGCGATGGTCAGCACCGATCACGATGCCCCCGTTGGCATTCCAACGCTCGGCCATGTGCGCGTAGCGGCCCACATGCTCCGCCGCCCCATGCGAGAGCACGACGACGAACTTGGGCTCCCCCTCCGCGTCCCACTGCTCGACGTGAAGACTGACTCCGTCGGCGGCTTCAATCACGCGCTCGTGGTGCGACACGCTTCCGATTAGAACACCGGTCCGCGCGCGGCGCGAGGGCCGATTTACCGCCTAGAAGATGTCGCGGACCCAGTCGACCATCTTGCGGCCGATACCTGGACCGCCGGCCTCTGGCGTCCGCTGCGGCAAGATGTCGGGCTCAAGCGGTTCGTGGGACGCCCCGTACAGCACCAACCCGACGCCAGTGGCGAACTTGGGCTCGCCGATCATTGCGGAGAAACCGCCCTCGGCGAGCGTGACAGGTTGCCGACTCCCCGTGGTGACCGTCGTGCCCGTGGGAATGCCCTTACGGATCGGCATCTGGAAGATGTCCTCGGCGATCTCGATCATCCCGTCGAGCTGCGCGGCCCCGCCGGTCAGCACCAAGCCACTCGCCGCCAACTCGGCGCATCCAGACGCGAGCAACTCCTGTTGCGCGAGCAGGAAGATCTCTTCGACCCGGGGCTCGATAATCTCCGCCAGAAAACGACGCTTGAACTCCCGCGGTGGACGCGGACCCACGCCCGGCACCTCGATGAGATCGTCGTTTTCGATCATCGAAACCAGCGCGCAGCCGTGCTCACGCTTGATGGCTTCGGCCTCCCCCACAGATGTCCGCAGTCCGTGCGCAACATCTTGGGTAATACGATGGCCGCCCATGACGATCACCGACGTGTAGACATTGCTGCCCTCGCTGTAGACCGCCAAGTCCGTCGTGCCACCACCGACGTCGATGAGTGCCACGCCCAGGTCACGCTCGTCGGCGTGCAAGACCGCAGTCGAGCTCGCTATCGGTTCAAGGACAACCTCGAGAACCTCCAGCCCAGCACGGTTGCAGCACTTGACGATGTTTTGCACCGAAGTCACCGCGGCCGTGATCACGTGGGCCCGCACCTCCATGCGCACGCCGTTCATCCCGATGGGATCACGAATCTGGCCCTGACCGTCGATGATGTACTCGAGCGGCACCGTGTGAATGATCTGGCGGTCCAGCGGAATGTTCACCGCCTTGGCCTGCTCGATCACACGCGCGACGTCTTCTTCCGTGACCTCGCGCGAGCGCATGCTGACCTGGCCCAGGGAAGAAAACCCCCGGATGTGGCCACCAGCGATGCCAACGTAGACCGACTGCACATCGGCGGCAGCCATCTGCTCCGCCTCCGCAATGGCCTGCGCGATGCTGCCGGTGGTCGCCTCGATATTGACCACGACCCCTTGCCGCAGTCCATCCGAAGGACTTGTACCGACTCCCAGAATCTCGACACCGTTTTCGGTCACCTCGCCGATCAGGGCGGCGATTTTGGTGGTCCCGATATCGAGTCCGCAGATGATGTCTCCAACCTCAGCCATGCTCTGTACCGATCTCATCTACTCGTACTTGGGAAGCCGCGACAACTTCTTGACCTGTCGCTGACCTCGTCGCTTACGTTTTTGGCGTTGTTTCCGATCCTGGGCGCTTGCCGCATCGGCTTGTGCCTGCAACGCACGCGCCTCGGCCTGCGCTTGCGCCTCGAGCACGAGCTCGGGACTGGCAGT
This sequence comes from Nannocystaceae bacterium, assembly GCA_016763875.1. Classification (GTDB taxonomy): domain Bacteria; phylum Myxococcota_A; class Polyangia; order Nannocystales; family Nannocystaceae; genus JAESSZ01. The sequence goes on along the minus strand of JAESSZ010001082.1, from coordinate 1,680 downwards.
GGGCAAGAATGTCGCAATGACCCGGGCCGGGCGGTCTGCCACGGGCGTGTGGTCCAGGTGCACGACCGCGAGCGTGTCCGAGTCATCGCCCAGCGCCGCCCGCAACGCGTCGTAGCGCAATAGCGCCTCGGAGAGATCGCCACGTCCAAGCAGAAGCTGGGTTCCGATCTCGGCGGTGTACAGGGTCACCTCCCCCGCGTCCGCGACGTGAATCTCGCCCAGACGCGGTCGCCGCTTGGCATCCCAGCCGTCCAGCGCCTCAAGGGCACGAACCATACGCGCACCCGCGTCGTGCGGCGCCGTGCGCATCAGGGCATCGTCGATCCCGGTGATGATCGGAAGCCGACCACGCTCGCCGTCCTCGACCCGCTTGAACGCATGACCCGTCGCATCCACGAGCATGGGAGTCGAGGCCAACAACATGGCCCGAGCCTCGAACTCGACCACCTCGATATCCAGCGCGTCGGGCAGCACCCGCACAACGGAAGCCTCCGCAACCCAGGGGTGGGCCGCGATGCGCCCTGCGACCGCTTCGAGGTCCAACGAAAGGATGTTTGTCCCCGGCGGCAACGCCATCAGCGTGCGCACCGACTCGTCGTCGATGTGGGCCGTGGGCTCAAAGGTCAGCGCTCGGACCTCGAACCGTGGCGAGGTCGTCGCATAGTCGTACCCCTCGCGGGCCCCCGCCAGCAGGGCCCAAGCGACGGTCCCCGAGATCGCGAGTCGCAGGCCGATTTTCGCCGCTCTGCGTAGGACGGCAGCCCCTCTACGGGGAGGCGATCCCTTCCCGCGTGCAGCCTTTTCGGTACCAGCGGTGGTACGAAGGTCCGTGCGATCCCGGCTGGAGGTGCGCGCAGCCAAGCTCCGGCGACGTCGATTTCCCTGGGTCGCGGGTTGGGTCGTCCGGCGGGTAGACCGCTTCGACCCTCGGCTCTTTCGACGAGGTAACTGCACGAATTCCGACTCTCAAGGCGGCAAACCGCCCGTTTTCGGGGATACCTGTTTTGCCCGGCTCCAAGCAAAAAAGACGCATCGAACGCCCGTCGCCCCCTTCGGCCTCCCAACGTGACTCCGCCACAATCGGGGACGAGGGCCACGATCACGAGTGCCCGGTGCGCTCGCGAATTCCTACGCGGACAGGGGTTTTTGGGCTTGTCAGCGGGCCGAAGACGCATAGAATCGCGACCTACGAATTGGCTCGATCTCGCCGTTTCTAGGCCGAGTTACGTCGAATTCAAACCCATCGAACGCGAGAAGAAAAACCATGGCTAAGGCAAAGAAAGCAGCGAAAAAGAAGGCGGCCCGCGAGGTCGTGGTCGTAGGTTCCAAGGTCAAGGACGTGATCCGCACTGCAGGTCTGCGCAGCGACGGCGACCTTGTCCAGTCGGTCTCCGACCAAGTGCACGACATGCTTGAGCGTGCCATCACGCGCGCCCAAGCGAACAAGCGCGGCACTGTCCGCCCGTACGACCTCTAGTACGGCAACCGGTCGAGGTCGCCTGCAACGGCAACCTCACCTCGGGCCAGCCCCAGCGGCAGCCCACAAAACGTGTGCTTCAGTTCCCCTGCTTGGGAACGGTCGAGGAGCAAACAAAACGGGCGGCGCCACGAAAGGCACCGCCCGTTTGTTTTTGGGAACGACCGTTTGTTTGAAGGAGGATCTACACGAGACCTGCAGGT
>JAESSZ010001081.1 GCA_016763875.1 Nannocystaceae bacterium | reverse complement strand
TCAACTTCGGTACCCCGCCGTCAACCGCCAACACGGCCGCCAACCACGCGCGCGTCGACGCTTCGGCTTCAGCGGACAAGAGCGCCACGAACGGCGGAGGACGTGTCTCGTCGTCAACATGCTCGCCCGCGACGATGCGGGGTCGTTGATAGTCGGCCACATGCTGCTCCCACGCGGTCTCGGCCTGGAGCGCCCCTGTTGCGATCAGGACACCTTGCGCGCCCAGGGCACGTGCACGGGCGAGCTTGGCATCCATCTCTCCGTATTTCGCACCAGCGCCGTCGGTGAACGCGGTCGTATCCGGAACGCCAGCCCGGATCAGAACGACACGTCCCTTGACCTCCAGCGCTGCGTAGTCGTCATGGTCGAGGTCGGTGGCCGTGATGCCCCACCCGCCGTCCACCACGACCAGCGTGTCGCTCCAGATCCCTGCCGCCTCGGCGCGCTGCATCACGACGCCTTTGCCGTGTCGCAAGACCTCGCCTTCACCTGCCGCCGACAGCAACTCCACCTGGCCATCGGCGGTAGTTCGAATCCTAACGACAACGGGCTGCCGCCACCCACCGCCAACCCCGGCCGGCGAAAGACCGATCCCTTGCATCGCTCGCTCAAGGTGCAAAGCGGTCAGACTCGCGCCCTTGGTTCCGGGGCGTCGTCCCTCGAGGGCAGCGTTGGTCAAGAGGACCATTTGGTGTCGAAGTTCGGCCTCGATCATCGAGGCTTCCTCGTCGACAAAGACCTCGGGCTCCCACAGTGAAAACCATCGTTCCGCGACGACGGGTTCGGGCCCCGATTCGATCTGTCCAACCGGTTCAATCTTGCACGCAACGCACAACGCGAATGCGACGAAACACCGCTGAAGACCTGAGATCATGTTTTTTCCGCCGCTTTCTTCAGGACGCCATCGACCGTACGCCGCAAGCTACGCCTGACCACGTCGAGTTCGCGAGTCGCCCAGGTTTGCAGCTCGACGTTCCACTCTCTCTGATCGTCGCTGGTGGCCATGAGCCTCGGCATGCTCCCGCTTCGCCGAAAGGGAAGCATCATGACAGCCCGCCGAATCGCATCGAGAACCGCGTCTCGCTGCCTCGGATCGATCTCGAACCTCACGCGGACCGGGGCCGCACCCGCGGAGCGGTCGACCTTGACCGCCTCTCGGTCGAGCATCGCATTCGGGATCCACACCGCGGATCCGTCTTCGACTTGAAGTTGGGTTCGTACTAGCCCCAGCGACCGGATACTGCCTCTAAGCCCAGCGACCTCGATCTGGTCGCCCTCGCGATAGCGCGCTCGAATCGCCAACGCGAGCCCAGCGGCGACGCTTTGGACCAGGCCTGGCATTGCGATCGCAGCCAACAGCGCTACGACAGCGACCGTGACGGTCGTAAGCAGGGGCAACTTGACGAAGACCGGTCGTGCCGCAGCCAGGAGCGCACCGAACCAGATGCACCCACGCACAATGGCGGCCACGCGACCGAGGCGTCGGGCGCGGTCGACTCCAAGGCGCCATGCAATCGTGGTCGCTCCCGCGACTGCCGTTCTGCCAGCAATGGCGAGGACTGCAACGAACGCACCCCAGAGCAGGAGACGCACCCCGAAAACCTCCGGGATGGCCGCAATCTCAAGGACCACGGTATCGCCAAACGTCGTTGGAGTATTCATCGACCACCCCCATGGACCGCGCCAAATGCAGCCAGGGCGGCCGCGACGTCGTCGCGCACAGCCACCGGGACGTCGACCCAGCCGGCCTCCTCGTCGACGAGTCCCGACGCAGTCAAGAACCGAACTTCGCGTGCGACGTGGTCCGAAGGCAGAGCAAGTGCAATACCAACTTCGGAGGCTCGCCGCTTGCCAAAACGCATCAGCAACGTCAGCACTGCGATTTGCGTCGCCGAGAGATGCTGAAGGAAAGGCAAGCCCCAGCCCGCGCCAAGCGACGCCATCTCGATGGTCTTCGTATCCACGTTCTCGGCCGCCGCGCGAAGCCACGACCGAATCGACTGACGAAGGTTGCCCCGCGTACTCGCGGTGAGCTGCGCCAGGTAGGTGTCGCGAGCGGGGCGGCGTAGCAGCTGGTCCATGACACGCGCACGCCATCCAATCGGGTAGCTGATACCGAGACCGGAGAGCGCCTGCCTTGAATCCACGACACTTCCGAAGCACGCGGCGTCGACCCGCCCGGGCCGAACGACCTGCGCGAATGTGGCGGTCACAGGAATCAGCGGCTCGAACCCTTCGAGCCATTCGTCCGAGACCGCCACCAACCAGAACGCTGCATTGCCTGTCGATACGATAAGCGTCAGCAACGTGTCGAGAGCCCGCACCCCGCCTGGCCCCAGCTCGATCCACGAATGGAGGTCATCGATGACGATCGCCGACCGCCCCCGCGTGAGCGCCAATCCGACCGCGGCAGCGTCTGCAGTGCAGCCGAGCTCCCGAGCGATATAGCCGAGCAGCGTGATCTCCTCAACGCGATCGCGGCGCGGCACCACGACGACACGGCGCGTAGAAAGCTTGAGTCGAGCCACCTGGACCATCGAACTCTTGCCCATGCCCGAGCCCCCAACGACCAGTGCCCCGTTACCCGTGGATGCGTCTTGCTGCCACGCTCGCTCGGCTCGAACGACCTCTTGCAGGGACTCCCGGTGCGCCACGAACAGCCTTGGGTCACGGACCGGGTCGGTCGAGAACAGCGCGCGGTACATCGCGGGAAGTTGCGCGTCGACCGTCGCCTCGGCATCGCGAAGATACGCACGGATGTCCGCCGCGTCCGCGTGTTGGGTTCCGGATCGCAGACGATAGTGACGACCGATTCCGTTTGGAGACTCGCCTCGGAGTCGAGCCAGGAGTCTCTGCCCCGACTCGACGCGGGGCTGGACAACTCGGAGGTACAGCTGTCGTCCACGATCGTACAGCGGGGCCCGTCGGCGCTCTTGAGTTTTTGGCGTCGAACGGCCAGCGGCATACGCGATCTCCTCGACCATGTGCTCCTCGATGCCGCCCAAAGCTTCGCGGATCTGCGCCTCGAGTTGCTCCCACGCTGCGCTAGCCGTCTCGTTTGCCAACGGCAGCGGCTCACCCGCCCGCTCCAGATGTTCGGCCATCGTTGTGGTCGTCAGGGCCTCCTCACCCTCGCGATTCATCGACGACAGCACAAACTCTGCTGCACTCTGGCAGTTGTTCATCGCCTCGCGTGCCGCCGTATAGACCGACCAGGTATCACCGACGAGTTCTTCTAGCCGTGGCGCGAGTTCGGTGGAGACGTAGGCCTCGATCGTCTCGCTGACATCGAACGTCACGACTTCGCCGCGGGCCGGCCTCGGACTCTCGATCAACACCCCCAAGGAGTGCACGACCGTCTCGCGCCCCACCTGTTCGATGCTGGCTTCGCGCATCATCGTGCCCAGGGCGCTGCCCGACGTCGCACGTCGCAACTTGCCACCGATCGCCCTCAGTCGCTTTTGGACTGGACGAGGGATCAGAACGGCGACCTCCATTGTCAGCCGACTCAGGGTCGGCTCGTCCAGAGCCTTCGCTTCTTTGACGTGCTCGACAACCTGCGCGAGCCGTCGTTGCTGCGCCTTGGTCTCTTCGTGGATGGCGGCAAACGCCTCGCCCGCGACCGCCAGCAACTGGTCGCCAAGAAGGTCCCGAATACGACGCTCGATTAGCGCCACCTCATTGACCACCCCAAC
>JAESSZ010001080.1 GCA_016763875.1 Nannocystaceae bacterium | reverse complement strand
TAGATGACAGCGCGCGCCCGTTGGGTGTGGCGCAGGATGTCGTCGTTGATCGGGCTGACGCTCGCCTTTTCTGGGCGGGGCAGGGCGGCGGCAGTGTCGGCCGGCGTCGCACTCGGCAACTCGATTCGCTGCTCGGCCACGAAGCGCGCCAGCGCCACGAGCTGTGGGTGTCCGTGCAGTCGGACCGCCGCTCGGGCGGCATCGATCGGATTGTCGATGCTCCCCACGAACGCGCGCGCGGTCATCGGTCCCATCGGTGCGTCGGGGCACAGCCACCCGAACGCCGCGGCCTCGGCTCCCCCGTCGGCTGCGTCCAACGCCAGCGCGTCGCATGACGGAGGCAAAGCGCGTTCGTTGTTGGGCGCGGCCGTCCCCGTATCGTCTGGATGTTCGTCGGAGTGCTCGTCTGGATGTTCGTCGGGCGCGTGTGTCGGGGCGACCGCGCTGGCGTGCTGGCCATCATCACCCGCGCTGTGCTCGCCATTACGGGCAGCGAGTACGGCCACAATCGTGACTACCGCGGCCAGCACGAGCAGGCGTACGCGGGCTCCGGTGGGCAGCTGGACCGATGACCAAGCCACGGGCCTAGCGCTGGTCTTGGGCCACGACTGGGGTCACTGCTCGACCAGTCGTCGGATGACTTCGCGCAGTCGATGCACGCCGCCCATGCCACGCGCGACGAACTCAAGGCCGACCCCATCCGGGTTGCTGATGTTGCGCACGGTCGCGAGCACCTCAAGCGGGCGCTCGCTGCCGGGCGGCATGATCTCGACGATGACTTCCTCGTCACCCTCGGGCGGCTCGTTGGTCAGAAGCAGGGCGCCGCCCTCCGAGATCTCCGACAACGCGGCCATCCCAAACTCCGTGCTGCCCTGACGGCGCCAGCGGACCTCCACCATCACCGGGATCCGGACGTGTCGGCGACGCGCGGTCAGGTTGATTCGTCCGAGGCCGACCTTCTCAAGGAACTCAAGCTTGCCCCACTCGGTGCCTGTGCAGCGCAAAACGCCCCCAGCACGCACACGCAGTCTAGGTCGCGCGGAGTGCCAGTTCTGGCCGATCGCACGCACCATCATTTTGCCGGGCAGAGCCGGGAAGTAGACCTCTAGGAGAACTTCTTCGCCGGGGTCGAACGAATCGGTTGTGAACACCGTCAGCGCGTTGGGTTCACCGGCCGCCTTGAGCGCCTCCGAAAAGGAATCCGCCGACGGGTAATGACAACGAATTTTTCGCAATGTAAACTACGTCTCCGGGTCGGGGTGGCGCATTGTACCACAACCGAGCACCCATGCCGCCCTGCTGGGTGCCCTGGCACGGCGGTGGACGGCGCGCGGAAACACACCGTAGTTGCCCGTTGTACGGCGGTCTCCCGTCCGCTGGACCGATGAACAGCCTCGTCGTTGGCACTTGGAGGCGCTCAATCCCTCGGGGCGATCCCTGCCTCCCGGTTTTCAGCCGGCCTGCCAGCTGACGGGGCGACGAGCGTTTGTATAGTTCCCCGCGTGACGGAGAGATCCGCGCCTTCCGGGGACCAGGCCGATGCCGAGCCACAGGTGCGCCCTGTGATTCTCGTCCCGACCTACAACGAACGCGAGAATCTGCCGCTGGTGCTCGACGCGATTTTTTCGGCGACGGCATCGGGTCCGCGCTACGAGGTCTGCATCATCGACGACGCAAGTCCCGACGGCACGGGCGCGCTCGCCGACGAGGCGGCTGCGGCAAACGACCGCGTCCATGTGCTGCACCGGGCGGCGAAAGAGGGGCTGGGCCCGGCGTACCTGCATGGGTTTCGCTGGGCGTTGGCGCACCCGAGGCGCTTTACCCACATCGTGCAGATGGACGCAGATCTATCCCATGACCCGAAGTACTTGCCCACGTTGCTGGCGCGCTGCACTGGTCCTGATGACGATGCGGCCGACGTGGCGCTCGGCTCACGTTGGGTTCCTGGCGGCGGCATCGAGGGCTGGAGTTTGCTGCGACTCGCGATCAGTCGCTGCGGCAGCCTGTACGCGCGCACCGTTCTTGGCGTGGGCACCAGCGACCTCACCGGTGGCTTCAAGTGCTTCCGCCGCAAGGTACTCGAGACGATTCCGCTTTCGGCGGTACGCACCAAGGGCTACGGCTTTCAGATCGAGATGACCTATCGCGCGCTCGCGGCCGGTTTTGTCGTGCGCGAGGTGCCCATCGTGTTCCCCGACCGGAAACACGGGGTCTCGAAGATGTCGCTGCGCATCTTCTTCGAGGGTGCAAGCTCGGTCTGGAGGATGCGTGGCGCATTGCCCACGGTGCCTCCTGCGGACGGTGGCGGCTCGGGAGGACACACATGAGCACGAAGGTCTGGATGTCCGATGTCGGCGCCGTCGTGGACGCGGCCGATGCAAAAATCAGCGTGTTCGATCGTGGGTTTCTATACGGGGACTCCGTGTACGAGACCATGCGGACCGCGGGTGGCCACCCGGTCGAGTTCCCGCGGCACCTTCAGCGACTGCATCGCAGCGCGGAGGCTATCGGGCTGAGTTTTTCGTTCACCGACGCTGAGATCGCACGCGCGGTGGCGGTCACCCATCGCAGCAGCGACAACGAAGAAAGCTACGTGCGTGTCATTGTGACGCGCGGCGCTGGCCCGCTGATGCTCGACCCCAGCGAGTCGGCGGTACCGCGGCTGGTCATCCTGGTGCAGCCGTTGTCGTTGCCGTCCGAGGACCGGGTGGCGCGGGGCATCTCGGCGATGCTCGTGGACGTCGTGAAGTCCGGGAGCTCCGGCGTCGACCCCCGCATCAAGTCGGGCAACTATCTGGCGAACATCCTGGCCCTGCGCCAAGCTCACGCCGCGGGAGGGGAGGATGCGATCATGCGGGGCGAGGACGGCGACATCTCCGAGGGCGCGACGTCCAATCTCTTTGTCGTCAGTGGCGGAGAACTCGCGACACCGCACTTGGCCGCCGGACTGCTGGAGGGGATACCCGTTCGGTGGTGTGTGAACTCGCCGCCGAGCTTTCGTTGCCGGTAACGCAGCGCCGCGTGGATCCCGAAACCCTGGCCCAGGCCGACGAGATATTTCTGACAAGTTCGGTGCGCGGCATCATGCCGATGACGCGTTTGGATGGTCACCCGGTCGGTGACGGCACGGTGGGGCCGGTCACCTGGCGGTTGATCGCCCGCTACGCCCAGTACATTGAGGCCTGGGCGAAAGGCGAGTCCAGCTTGCACGCGTGACCACCCGCGGTTACCGTCGGGCGCCCTTCGCCCGAGCGCGTGTTTGCCACGGGGGAGGCTAACTAAGACCCCACGGGAACACGTTGTGAAGCCGCTGCAGATCTGTAATTACCTCGGTAACGAGACTATCGATTCTTACTACGGCGAGCTGACCGCGGAGGAAGTTCGCGCCGTGCTCAAGGCTGGTGGCACCAGTAGCAGCGTGCCCACGACCGCCTACACAAAGTCCGCCCGCCTCAAGGTGTGGCGTCGTCGATTCGACAGCGAGTTCTCGTCCGACAACAGCCAACTCGCCTTGGCGCTGCTTATCGAGTGGCTCATGCGACATCACCGAGAGATGTTGGTCGACTACCTCGACTTCCTTGAGGTCAAGCACAACCAGGGCGAGACCGACGAGGATTTTTTGCGAGACCAACCCGCCGGAAAAACTCCGAGAGGGAGCAGACATGCTGCTAGGCAAGTACGACGCGATACACGTCGCAACGTACTTGCTGCTGGTCGGGCATCTGCAAGAGACCAACGTGTTTGATCAGACCTCGAAGTTGCTCGAAGCCCTGGGGCTACCGGCGGCCGATGCAAAGGCCTACGCAGACGAGCACCTCGCAGAGCACGGCGTGGCCAAGGCAGCCGCGTCGTGAGGCCGGACGCTTTGAGGCCGGACGCTTTGAGGCCGGACTTTTGGCGCTGAGCGCCATCGAGCTTCCCGAACTCGCGTTTGCGAGCCCACGGAAGCTCCCACGCGCGGGGTCGCTGACCGGGCGCGTTGTGGTCTTGGACATTGCGTTTGCAGCGGTTGGTCTCGGCAAGGGATTCGGGAAGACCACGGGTAAGTTCATCGACGCGCTGGGCGGCCGCCTAGCCCAGTGGGTCGACCATCACGACCACCCTTTGCACGCGCGCTACGAGAACGACGAACGCTTTGTGTTGTGCACCAAGGCCGAGCACGGCGCGTGCCCAGAGATGATCACGCCCGCGCTTGTGCAGCGGGCGGGGCCCATCGACAC
>JAESSZ010001079.1 GCA_016763875.1 Nannocystaceae bacterium | reverse complement strand
TTTCTTTTGCATACTGCAAAAGCGCTTTGCATCCCGTCGGACGGACGTGGTGACCTTTCGTTCGGCTCCGCTGGCCGAGGCGACAACGCTGGCCGGGCCGATCGTCGCGGACTTGTGGGTCTCGACCTCGGGCTCGGGATCCGACTGGGTCGTCAAGGTCATCGACCAATTCCCCGCGGATGGCGGCGTGTTCAAGCACGAAGACGGCACCGAGATCCCCTCGGGTGACTACGAGATGATGGTGCGCAGCGAAGTGATTCGCGGGCGCTTCCGCGGCGGGTTGGACAAGCCGGTTCCGTTTTCACCGAACAAAGCAACGCGGGTCTCGGTGCCGCTACAGGACGTGCTGCACACGTTCGGCAAGGGACACCGGATCGTCGTGCAGCTGCACAGCACGTGGTTCCCGCTCGTGGACATCAACCCCCATCACTACGCGGCGAACGTGTTCAAGGCCAAGGCTTCGGACTTCGTCGCGGCGACGCAGCGCGTGTATCGCGACGCAGCGCATCCCACCAAGTTGGACGTCCAGGTGCTTGTCGAGGCGCCCAAGTAGCACTGAGGCGGACGACGCTGGCGTAACCCCAGCGGTGGCGTAACCCCTGCGGTGGCGGGTACGATGTGCCTACGTGGAGCGCCGCAAGTTCACGTTGGGACTGACTGCTGCCGCCGCAGCAGCCGCATGCGCGCTCAAAACTCGGCAGACCGACGAGCGCCCCACGGCAGCGATCCGGCCGGACAAGCCCACGAACGCCGATAGGGTGCTGGTGGTCGGAGGCGCGCGTTTGAGCGTGGCCATTGAGGGTACAGAGCCCTCGCTTCCGCGCGTCGTGTACGAGGCGTGGGTGCAAAAGTCGGCGCAGATGATCGCCGACTACTACGGCGGAACGCTTCCGGTGCCCGGCTTAGAGATCACCTTGGTGACCAATGGCCGAGGTGCAGTGGGCTACGGCCACCACCGACAGGGTCGATGGATCACGGTGCACTGCGGACGCCGGACGAAGCAAAGTTCGCCCGACGGTGATTGGGTGATGGTGCACGAAATGCTGCACGCGACCTTTCCCAATCTCCCCGATCGGCATCGGTGGATGCAGGAAGGGCTTTCGACCTGCCTCGAGAAGGTGGTCCGCGCACGGGCCGGTGACATCGACGCACAGAACGTGTGGCGGCGCCTGTGCGGGTCGATGCACTACGGGCGCCCGCGCATGGGCGACCGCGGCTTGGACCGGACACACACCTGGGGCCGAACGTATTGGGGCGGTGCTTTGTTTTGGATGGTCGCCGACGTCGAGCTGCGACGCGCGACAGGCAACGACAAGAGTCTTCGAGACGCGCTGCTCTACATCGCCCAACAAGGCGGCAACGCTCGCGAAGTCTGGGACACCGGGGTGGTCTGCGAGCAGGCCGACGCGGGTACCGGAACGACGGTGGTGTCGCAACTCTACGAGGCGATGGCGCGCGCGCCTGGGGATGTCGATCTCGATGCGCTCTGGGCGGAGCTAGGCGTCGTTCGATACGGCGACGGGTCCGTCGATTTTGACGACCGTGCGCCATTGGCCGCGATTCGGCGAGCGATAACCGCGAGCGGCTAGCGCTCAATCGGCGCGACAAGTTTGCGCCCGAGTTTGCAGTGCCGCGAACTTCAAGCGCGACGACGGTATGAAGTAGTCCTGCCTCGAAAAGTGTGGCCGAGGCACCGTGCGAGTGCGCACGACTCGTTTGCAATCGTGCGCGTCCACACAGCAAAACGGCGTCCTAGACCCGCCTAGCGCACGGTCTACGGCGGGTTACTTCCGCTAGCTTAAGTGGGTGATGGATCACCCTGCCGCGACCGCGACTGCCCGTCCTGCCCCGGTAGACTTCGATGTCGACTCCGAGCAGTACCACCACTGGCGGGTCACTTTCGACGGTCCCGTCGCCCGGTTGGCGATGACGGTCGACCCCGCCTCGCCCCTGCGCGAGGGATACGAGCTCAAGCTCAACTCGTACGACCTTGGCGTCGACATCGAGCTGGCAGACGTTATCCGGCGCATGCGTTTCGAGCACCCGGAGGTCCGCGTGGTCATGCTGACCTCGGGCACCGACCGAGTGTTTTGCGCTGGCGCGAACATCAACATGCTCGGTCTGTCGACGCACGCTTGGAAGGTGAACTTCTGCAAGTTCACCAACGAGACGCGCTGCGAGATCGAAGAGGCGACGAAGTCCAGCAACCAGGTCTACCTCGCTGCGTGCAACGGCACGACGGCTGGCGGCGGCTACGAACTCGCGCTGGCGTGCGAGGAGATCTACCTGCAAGACGACGGCAACTCGGCGGTGAGTCTGCCGGAAGTGCCGCTACTCGGCGTTTTGCCGGGTACGGGAGGCCTGACGCGTCTCGTCGACAAGCGCATGGTCCGAAGAGATCGCGCTGACGTGTTTTCGACCACCGCCGAGGGCATGCGCGGAAAGAAGGCAGTCGCATGGGGCCTGGTCGACGCCGTGTACCCGCGCAGCAAGTTCGAAGAAAAGACCGCCGAGCGGGCAAAGGCATGGGTGGCCAAGGCCTCCAAAGACCTCGCTCCCGGAGAGCGCAAAGGCGTGAAGCTCCCCGCATTGGCGCCCGAAGTCGACGAGACCGGGCGACGCTACAAGTACGTGACCTTGGCGTACGACACCTCGGCACGGACCGCCTCGCTCACCATCCAGGCGCCCACCCAAGCCGACGTCGATATCGTGAAGAAGGGCGTCGACGCGATCTACGCGGCTGGTGCCGAGTTGTGGGCACTACGTGTCTACCGAGAGCTCGACGACGCGCTGCTGCACTTACGCGTCAACCACTACGACCTGGGTCTGATCCTTGTGCGTGCCGTGGGCGATGCCCAGTTGACGCTGGACCACGATGCCGCGCTCGTTTCGGTCAAGGACCAGCACTGGTTCGTCCGGGAAGTGCTGCTGCACATGGGGCGCGTGCTTCGACGCATGGATAACACCAGCCGCTCGTTCTTTGCCTTGGGCGACGGTGGCACCGCTTTTGCGGGCAACCTGGCTGAACTCGCCTTCGCGGCTGACCGCTTCTACGTGCTGGACGATCCCGATCAGCCGGTCAAGATCGGGTTGTCGGAGTTCAACGAAGGTGGACTGCCCATGCACAACGGTCGTACGCGGCTGCAGACGCGATTCATCGGCGAACCAGAGACGCTCGAAGCGCTCATCGGGATGCGCGAGTTGCTCGACCCCGAGCCCGCAGACGACGCAGGACTCGTGACGATGGTCTTTGACGACATCGACTGGGAAGACGACATCCGTATCGCCATCGAAGAGCGCGTGAGTCTGTCGCCCGACGCGTTGACCGGCATGGAGCAGAACCTTCGCTTCGCTGGCCCTGAGTCCCCCGAAAGCAAGATCTACGCACGTCTCACGGCGTGGCAGAACTGGATCTTCATCCGGCCCAACGCAACGGGCCCCGAGGGTGCACTGACCCTCTACGGTCGCCCTGAGCGTCCTCAGTTCGACTGGAACCGCGTCTAAGTAGATTTAGATTTTCTCCTCCCCCCGGTACGCCTGCCCATGACGACAACCGTCGACCTTCAAAGCAAGATTCCGAACAACGTCGGACTCTCGGATGATCCCAAGCTCCAACGCGCGCTCGAGCGCTGGCTGCCGAACTACCTGGAGTGGTGGCACGACATGGGGCCGACCGACTTCGAAGACAAACCGGTCTACCTGCGCACGGCGATTTCGGTCGAGCGCGGTGGCTGGGCCAACTACGAGCATGTGCGCATGCCGGACTATCGCTGGGGCATCTTTCTGACCCCACGCGATGGTGATCCCACGTTGAAGTGCGGCGACGATGTTGGCGCCCCCGCTTGGCTGGACGTGCCTGGTGAGCATCGCAACGCGTTGCGTCGGATCATCGTCACCCAGGCCGACACCGAGCCCGCCAGCGTCGAGCAGCAGCGCCTGCTGGGCCACAGCGCGCCAAGCCTGTACGACCTCCGCAACCTATTTCAGGTCAACGTCGAAGAGGGTCGCCACCTGTGGGCGATGGTGTACCTGCTCCATAAGCACTTCGGCCGCGACGGTCGTGACGAAGCCGACGAGTTGCTGCAACGCCGCAGCGGCGATGTCGACAAGCCACGAATCCTGCAGGCTTTCAACCAGCCCTGCGATCACTGGCTGTCGTTCTTCTCGTTCACGATGTTCACGGACCGCGACGGCAAGTTCCAGCTCGGTGCCCTGGCAGAGAGCGGTTTCGATCCGCTCGCCCGTACGACGCAGTTCATGCTCACCGAAGAGGCCCATCACCTCTTCGTCGGCGAGACGGGACTTGGGCGAATCATTCAACGGTCGGCCGAACTTGAGAAGCAGGATCCCAACGGCGACGTCCGTGCTCAGGGCGGCATCGACTTTGACCTGATCCAACGCACGATCAACTACTGGTACACGTACAGCCTCGATCTCTTTGGCGGAGAGATCTCGAGCAACGCCTCGAACTTCTTCGCGTCCGGCCTCAAGGGCAGGTTCCACGAAGGCAGGTTCGAAGACCACAAAGCGATCGTGGGCGAGTACGCACTGAAGGTCGTGGAAAACGGCAAGCTCGTCGTTCGCGATGTGCCGCTTCGCAACGCGATGAACGAGATCTTGCGCGATTCCTACGTGACCGATTGCGAGCGCGCGATGGCCAAGTGGAACAAGATCCTCGTAGAATTTGGATCACCACGACGTTTGACGCTTCCCAGCCGACGTTTTCATCGCCATCAGGGCATCTACCAAGGGCATTTCTTCAACCCGGCGGGTGAGTTCATCTCGGAAGAGGTCTTCCGCGAGCACGAGCCGCAGTGGCTGTTGGTGCCCGAGGACAACGACTACCTGCTGTCGATCATGAAGCCATGCTACGAGCCGGGGAAATTCGCGAACTGGATCGCGCCGCCCCGCAAGGGCATCAACAGCCAGCCGGGCGAGTTCGAGTACGTCCGCTTGTAGCGAGGCCGCTGTGGGGATCTCTGCGAGGGTCACTGTGTTGGCCGTGTTGGCGATGCTCAGCACAGCCTGCGTTGGTAAGCGGTCTAAGGACGCCGCTCCGCTCAAGGCCAAGGCTGCCGCCAAGTCAGTCGTGGCGAGTTCCCCC
>JAESSZ010001078.1 GCA_016763875.1 Nannocystaceae bacterium | reverse complement strand
TCACCGTCGTCATCCGCACCCCCGCCGCTGTCGCCGACGCCCCCGTCACCATCGTCATCATCACCGCCTTCGTCTCCCTCCTCGCCTCCGTCGTCGGCACCCGCGGGAGGCATCCCGTCCACGGTGATGTCGACCGAGACCACGGAACTCGTCGTCGTGTTCCCCGCCGCATCGCGTGCCTCGACGTAGAAGTCGTGGGCGCCCTCGGGTAAGTCAAACACTGGCCATGGACCGTACGGCGCAGCTACAGCTTCGGTCGCCACCGCGCCGTCGAGATACAACGCCACGTAGGTCACGCCGATGTCATCGCTCACCTCGACCGTGAGCTCGAACGACGCCCCGGTCGCGAATGCATCGCCGTCACTCGGGGCAGTAATCACCTCAACGGGTGCCGCCAGATCGTCCACCGCGGCCCCGAACAGGTTCAGGATGTACTGGTAGGAGTTCTGAGTCGCACCGCCGCAGTCGCATGACGCGGCCGAGTACTCGCCGCACGGGTAGTCGCCGTCCTGATAGGTCTTTTCGCCACACCCATTGAGGTAGCTCATCGGGTCCTCGCACTTGTACTCGTGTTCGAGGCCCCAAGCGTGCGCCGCTTCTTGCCCGATGACCTCCGCAATAGTCCGCGGGTTGCCGCCCAGCGAATCCGGGAACGTAAAGGTGATGGGACTTGGGATAACGTCGCAGGTAAACGGCGCCACGCCACCCGCCCCGCTGAACCCCGCCGTGCCGCCAGAGCCACACACGATCGCCTCATCGTGTGGCGCGGGCGACGGGTCAACATCGGTCACCGTAATGTTGAACGGCGAAAAAATCGCCCGAGTTTCTTCCATGACCTGCTGCCAAGCCGACTCGCCATAGGAAAACTCGGGAAACGTCGTCGGGCCGTTGAGGATGCCAGAGCGGTTGATCGTGTTGTCGTCGGGCCAGCCGGACGTGATCGTGATGCCGCCAACACAGCGATTGAGATACAGGATATGCGGCTCACCTGCGGCAACCGGATCGACTCCCTGACTGACGGATTCAGGAACCCAGACGTACGTCCCACGCGGGTGCTCGTCCAACGTCTGCGGACCCGCGGCAGACGCAAGGCTCGAGGTGCCGAGCAGCACAGAGGCGAGCATCAGGAACGAGGGGACGAGTCGCGCTGCAGTCACGCAGCAATCGTACGGTGCGGCAGGTCACTTTTGGGGTCGAACACGGCTCAGAACGGCGATTGGGCGACATGCACGGCACTTTGCGCGAGTTGCCTCCCCTGAGTTGGGCAACCCGCATGGGCGTCATCAACGACGGACGCAAAAGTGTCCATCGGTCTCACGAGTTCGTCGTGAACCGCAGACTACGGGTGCCCAGGGTAGTCCTCGAGATCCATGTACTCGACGACTTTGGCGAAGCCATTGACCTCGTGGCCCGGCACTTCGATGCGCACGATGGGGTGATCGAATCCGTACGGCGTGCCACCAACCGCCCGCGGCGGCACGGGCCAGCCCGCCGTGTCCCCCTTGCGGTACTGGAACTCCTGCAGGAACTTGACCGCCAGCAGTGCCCCCTTGCGATACGCCTCGGTCCGCGCCTCATCACCCACAAACTTGGCAAGTCGATACGCGTCGATCGTGCCTTCGAGTTTGAGAACGACACGCCACCGACGCTCGTCCTCGGACTCCTTGAACGAACCGATAAGCCTCTCCTCGACGTCTTCGCTGTCGGGCGTGTACTGGCCCCGCAACACGGAATCGGCGTTCTCAAACACGAACTCGGTGATCCAGTCCGCGGGCCTCAACATGTACAACTCGGTCAGCGGCTCGTGAGCCCAAAGCGCGTACAGATGTTTTGAGTCGAGGTAGTCGCTGTTGTCTCGGTTGTCGTAGTGAAACTTGCCAACGGTCTCGAGCGTGTCGAGGTAGATCTCATCTTGCGTGTAGTCGTACAGACGCCAGATGCCAAGGTGCGCCTGTGCGTAGTAGAGCGGGCTGCCGTTGTTGAGGCTGCCGTCTTCGTTGACCAGCGACAGCACGTGCGCCCCCACCTTGTCGATGGTGTCGTCCCACTCGGTGGTGCCCGTGTATTTGGCGTGGTGGCTCAGCGCCATCGCGAACATCGCCGTCGCTCCCAAGTCGCGCAACTTGAGTGAACCGTCGGCCTGCTCGTCGGCGTCGTCTTCGAGGAAGCGGAGCATGTGCTCAACGGCGAAGCGGTACTCGTCGCGGCGAGTCAGCTTGTACAGCCACGTCAAAGAGAACGTGGAGACGACCTTGCGGTGCACACTGCCGGTCTCGTTGAACGAGTCGTCGGTCGGGTCATACTCGTAGTGAAACCCTTCCTCTTCGTCGAGCATGCGCATCTGGTAGTGGCCCATGAGATGGGCGCTGTACAGGATGCCTTGTTCGTTGGTGTCCTCGCCTATCTCGGCAAGCGGCTTGGGCGTGTCGACCCAAGTCGACTCGTCACTCGGCGCCTCCATGCGGGGCAGCGTTTCGTCCGTGAAGGCAACCCTTGGTGGGTTGTCGATGGTCCAGCCGCCATCGCCACCACTCTCAGTGCCTGAGTCGCCACCGCCTTGGGAGTCCTGACAACCGGACAGCGCGAGCATGCACGGCAGAAAAATCGCGAGCAAACGAGCCATGCCGGGAACGTACCGCGCCCAGCGCCGAGCAACACGACGGCACACACGATGAGGCGCCCGCCGCGTACCCCGCCCCCCGCGACTGGCACACTCGTCCGCGTTCCCCGGCCCATCGGGCCCACCCTAGGCCCGTTTGCGCACTTTCCCCCACGAGGCCGCTTGTCGCACCCGTACCATGTGCCGGAATCGCAGGTGGATTGATGAACCAAAGGACCACGTATGTCGGGCTCTCCCGCGTTGCGATAAGCATCGCTTTCTTCCTCGCACCTGGCTGTAAGGAGGATGACGATGATGACGGTCAGGCCATGGGCACGACCGGCAGCGGCGGTGACACCGGCGACGATGACACCGGCGACACCGATCCAGATCCCCCTGGCGACAGCGGCAGCACCGAGGGCGGTGAGGCTGGAACCGACGAAAGCGAGACCGGGGCCGAAACTGGCGTCGTCGTCGAGCCGTGGGTTTTCGACGACATTTTTGGCACCGCAAACCTCGACGACGACGACGGCTCCGGCGAGGACTTCCTGAAGTACCCGTATGAAGGCGACGACGACATCGCAACATTGGTCTTCACCGCGGCCCAGCTCGCCGAACTTGCCGGAGACGACACGGTTCGCTTGGTGCTCGAAGGCGATACCGAAGTCATCCGCCTGTGGTCCGGCGAAACCCCAATCGTGGGTCATAGCGCCGAGAGCAACACCTACGAGTTCTCCCCGAGCGACGAGGATATTGTCTTCGAGGTCGAGTTTGGTGACTACAACGCAGCGGGAACGCTCGTCATCTATCACCTCAGCGATGCGGGCGCTGTCGTCCGCGAAACCTCGATCGTGCTCCGCGCCGCGCCGCTGATTCTCAACCACCACCTACAGGACATCGAGCAGATGTGGGTGGTTGCGGTCCAAGACACCGGCTACAGCAATGCTTCGATGATCGCCACGTACCAGGACATGCTTGGCGACCGCTTCACCGCCGTTCCGGGGCCAACGTACGGGTGGGACGTTTGGATTCAAGACGAGGTCGAACTCGCAGCAATGCGCGGTGAAAACGGCCAGCGACTCGACGTCGTGATCGACTCGATTCGCGATCGTGGCCTCGACCCGTTCGCCGAGGACTACCTCGAAGGCAGTGACTTCGCAAAAGGCATCTGGGGCACTGAGGGCACCCAGACCTCCTACGATTCCTTCGGCAACCTTGAAGCTTCGCCTCCCGTGACGGTGGACGGAGTCGAGTACCCGTTTGGGCGTGTCTACTACGGACGGCACAACAACGTCGGACTCAACTCGACGCTCGCCAATTTCCTGATCACCCAAGAGGTCCAGGCTCCGTTCGAGTTGGACACGACCTGGCTCTGCGTGGGCCACGTCGATGAGTTCAGCTCCTTCGTTCCTGACGCAACCGCGCCCCAAGGATTCCGCTTGGTCTTGGCCGACGTGCCCGCTGGCATCGCGCTCCTGGAGAGTCTGCCGGGCAACTTCGCGATCCCCCGCTTTGGCCAAGACCATGGCTACGCGACCGTCGATTCCATGCTGAACAGCGCGTCACTGATGGCGCTGAACGAGGACATCCAGGCGGACTACGTGGATGTCATCCGTGAGCAGTTCAAGTCCAATCTTGGACTCACCGACGACGAGATCATCTTCCTACCCAGCTTGTGGCTCAACGAGCCAGGCTGTGGTGCGGCGGCCCTCGTTCCCGGCATGGTCAATCTTATCGTGGCAGAGAGCGACGACGAGACGACGCACATTTTCAGCGCCGATCCATTCTTCCGCCCAGTGCCAGGCTCGCAAGACGGCGACCCGTTCATCGACGCGTTCGATGCGCTGATGCCCGAGGGTCTACAGATGCACTACGTGGACGATTGGAACGTCTACCACATGGCTCTGGGCGAGGTTCACTGTGGAACCAACGCACAGCGGCCACCGCTCGAAGAGTGGTGGAACGTCGCCGCACATCTTCTAGGAGGAGTTTGAGTCATGCGTACGCAAACACTGATCGTCTCGATGTTCTTGCTGGGCACCGCATGTGACCACGGCGACCCTGACCGCACCGCCCGCGCTGGAGAAGTCGAGGTTCCCCAAGCCGAAACGGCCCAGGCAGAAACGCCGCAAGCCGCGGTCACGCCCGAGTCACCCCCATCGCTCAGTCGCGAGGAGTTGCACGCGCTGCAGCCCACCGTGACGCGCGCTGGCTTCCCCCGCTTCTCAACCGCTGCGGTCAACGACCCGATCGTCGCCGATGTGTTCCTGCTGCGCCTCGAAGAAGGCCAAGAGTCCCCCGAGATCCGCGCGGCACTCGTTGCTGCCCTCCCGCGTACGGGCGGCGAGTCCGCGACCCGACTGGTCGCTCTGCTCACCTCGGAGTCGGACGCGAAGGTTCGCGTCTCGATGATGGCCGCATTTGAGCGCGCCCCCATGGCCGCCGCCCACCAGGGTCTGCGCGCAGGGCTTGGCGATGCCCAAGCGCAAGTGCGTACGCAGGCGGCCACGAGCTTCGCTGAACGCTCCGACGCGACTGCGTTGCTGGACGATGTCATCGCCCTTATGGCCGACGCCGATCCGCAGGTGCGCGCGGCGGCAATCCGCTCGGTCGGGCTTGTCGCCGACGAAAGCCACGCGCAAGACGTCGCGCAGGGGCTTGGCGACCCGGACGCCAAGGTACGCCTAGAGGCGGTTCGCGCTCTGCGACGGATCGACAAAGACGGTGTGGCGGCTCGGGTCAAGTTCCTGCTGACCGACGAGGACGACACCGTTCGTCTGGCGGCGCAGCGCCTGCAGCCCTAAAGGGCCGCGACGACATTCGGACCATTCACCATGCTACGCCCCCAGATGGAAGGCGTAGTTCAACTCGTACGGCACACACGAGTTGCCGGGATTGGTGGCACTCACGTTCACCGTAACGGTCACATCCCGTGACAAGTCGTCGCCGCAGGTGTGCTCCGCCGAGGCCATGCCCATACCGCAGCACCCTGGGACGCCCCGTGGCGACATGCTCCGCGTTTGCGCGCCGCAATCGACCTCCGCGGTGCCCACGATACACTGTAGGTAGACGCAGACCGATAAGTTGGCACTCGTCGCGGCCGCTGCAGTACCCACGGTTCCCGCCACCTCCTGGCCTTCGTAGCTGAACCAGTCGGCGGGATCGCTGCTGCTGAGGGTCGCCTCAATTTGAGCCGGTTCAGCATCGCTCCGAATGCTCCCCAGGTCGAATGAGTCATTGGGCGAGTCGTTCGGTTCGTGGGTATCGTTCGAGCAGGGGTCGGCGCTTCCGGAGGAGTCCGAGCCTCCCGCTGTCCGAGTTCCCGTTTGTGAGTTCGTCGACTCGGTTCCGGTCCAGCCTTCGACCTCACCGTAGATACAACCGCTGGCGAAGACACCGACCAGAAGCAGGCCCCGGTGGGCGTGGTGGTGGCTCCTCTTCGGCCCTAAGCCGGCGGCAGGCCAGGCAAGACGCCCCGAACCGCCCGTCGAGCTGGCATCGGGATTTTCACGGCGCGGCGAGTGCGGGCGCACGACCAGCTTGAGCGAAACCGCGAAGAGCGAAAAAAGCATCGTGTTGGATTTCACCAGAGCTGCCGGCTCGGTGGAGTCTACCATCGAGGGCTGCTACGGTTCCAAGGCTCGCAGCCTTCACGATCCACCACGCTGGATTCCACGAGGGGCTGCTAGCGGTCGTCAATGCCTCTTCTTACCTCGTTCTCGGGGCTTCGGCCCTTGCGCTCGGATGAACAATCCGCGGTCGGTCGTGCGTTGGGGGCGCTGTTCGAGGAGGGCCAGCGCGCGTGGCCGACCGTCGCGCTCGATCCCGCCACCTTTGGTGCTCACCTCGCCGCCAAGCTTCAGTGCGATGGCCACGAAACGGCCACGACCGAAGCGGCGCTCAAGACACTGCACGGCGCAGAACTGTACCTCGCGTGTGCCTGCAGCCAAGGAGACCGACACGCGATCGTGACCCTCGAAACCGCCTACGCGAGCCATATCGAGGCCATTCTCAACGGTTTTGGTGGCCCTCGAAGCCGCTGGGACGATCTGCGGCAGATCGTACGCGAGCGATTGTTCGTGCCTGCCGGGACGGGGCCGGCTCGTATCGCTCAGTACTCGGGCCAGGGGTCGCTTGCAGCGTGGCTTCGTGTGACAGCCCGGCGAGCGTTGCTCAACTTCACCCGCGGAGATCGGGCCGACGGAGCCGCGATACATCCCGGGGAGGCGCTGGGCATACCGACGGATCTCGACGCCCTGGGAGCTCTGGGTGATGTTGAGCTGCTGTACCTCAAGCAGTCCTGCCAGGAGGAGTTTCGAGATGCGTTCGTCGAGGGGATCGCCGAGCTGGGCGAGCGCGAGCGCTCGCTGCTGCGGCAAGCCATCGTCCACCAACTCAACGTTCGGCAGATCGGCCGAATGTATCGTGTACATCCATCGACCGCGGCACGGTGGATTGCTGGTGCTCGAGTTCGTCTAGTCGAACTCACGCGAGCGGCGTTGCAGCGACGGCTCGACATCTCCATCGGGGAACTCGACAGCATCATGCGGCTGGTCCAAAGTCGGCTAGACGTGAGTGTCGCTCGATTGCTCGACACCCCGTCGTGAACCCCATCGCTATGGACGGCCGAGCTTACGCTCGAGTTCAGTGAGACGCTTGGACGCCTTGGCGTGCCCCAACCGTTTGGCGTGCTGGTACTGTTCGCGCGCCTGGTCGTAGCGGGCGACCTTGAGATATGCATCCCCCAATCTGAAGTGATATCGCCCGGACTTGGGCGACAACCGAACCGCGATGACCCCATGGCGAATGGCCTTGCTGACGTTGCCTTGCTGAAAATGAACCTCGGCAAGGCCAGCTTGAGCCGCCGCAGTACTGCGGTCGTGCTGCAACGCCCGATGAAAGTGAGCGGTTGCCACGCTCGGACGCCCTCGCAATAGGGCATCGTCCCCTTGGCGTACTTCGGCCACAGCGGCGGCACGGTCCACGATCCGGCCCGATTGTGGGGGAACTCGACGCGTGGCCACGGGGGCCAACGGCGATTTGAGCGCCTCGGGAGGCACAGCCGAGTCGGGCGCGATTGGGTCGGAAGCGGGAGTCGATGTGGGGGGCAGGCAGTGCGCTTGCGGGTCTGGCGGCGGGCGGGCGAACCGGTTTGGCCGCGATCCCCACGAGTTCGCCGAGGCGGCCCTCGATGGTCGCGGGCAACTCATCGGAGCGCTCGGTCAATCGCTCGACCTTCGCGCGGCGTAGCTGGAGGTCGGGTTCGGCCAGTGCAGCAAGGACTTCGGCCGCGACCAGTTCGGGCCGGGTAAAATCCCGCGTCTGGGCCTTTTGAGTGAGATGGGCGAGTTGCGGCAGAGTGAGATATAGGCGGCTCTTGGCATGCTCGTTGGCCGGCCAGAAGATCACCGCAGCCGCGTAATAGTCGGACGCAAACGTCGCCCCGCCGGGGCGCTCCCAGTACTCGTCTCCTAGGTGAGCCAACGCCGTAGAAAACTCTCGGCGAAGTTCCTCGGCCCGTTCAACCCCGAGTTCTTGCGCGCTGCCATCGAGTTGCTCAAGTTGATACACAATCGACAATGCGGTCGGTGATTCGGGCGCATCCACGGGCGGGTACAAATAGCGAGCTCGCTGCGCGGCTGCGCGGGCCTGGCTCGCCATCTCTTGCACGGACTCTACCTGTCGCGGGGTCGGCTGAGGCTGCACCCATAGGGTCATCAGGACCGTGACCACCGCGGTGCACGCGACGGCTGCGGCCAGAGCCAACCATTGCCGACGCTTGGAGTGAAGGTCGGCCGCGATCGCCCGCAGTAGCTCGGCCATACTCGCATAGCGTCGGGCAGGATCGGGACGTAGTCCGACCGTGATCGCTCGTCGGAGCCAGGCAGGGACCGAGCGACCCGGCGGCGGATCGGGGATGTGTCCGCTGGTAACCAGTTGTTCGAGCGCTTTGAGGCCTTGCGCCTGAAAGGGACGCTGGCCGTACAGTGCTTCGT
This sequence comes from Nannocystaceae bacterium, assembly GCA_016763875.1. Lineage (GTDB taxonomy): Bacteria > Myxococcota_A > Polyangia > Nannocystales > Nannocystaceae > JAESSZ01. The sequence goes on along the minus strand of JAESSZ010001078.1, from coordinate 5,655 downwards.
ACATCGTCACGCAGAACGCGAATTGATCCGCGCGGGCGTCGACAGCACCTCCCCGTAACTGCTCGGGAGCCATGTACGCGGGCGTCCCCACCACCGAGCCGGTTCCTGTCAGATCCTGGTTCGACGAAACGGGGGTCGCTGGTGTCGACCCGGCCGAGTTCGAGGGCGGGACGACCTGAGACACCGCACGGGCCAACCCAAAATCCACGACTTGGGGACGGTCGTCCTCGGCCAACAACACGTTGGTGGGCTTGAAGTCCCGGTGCACCAGTCCGGCTCGGTGTGCAGCAAGCAACCCCCGGCCTGCCTGAACGAAGACGTCACGAACTTGCTGCCAGGTCCGTCGCTCCTGCTTCAACCATTCGCGCAGCGTCGGTCCGCGTACGAGTTCCATCGCGATAAACACCCGGTCTTCGATCGTACCGACATCGTGAACGGGCACTACGTTCGGATGAGCCAGCTTCGCCAACGCCTGGGCCTCGCGTTTGAGCATCGGCTGAGCCCGCTCGGCAAGCGCGATCTCGGCCCGTGGCTGCAGGATCTTGACGGCGACGCGGCGATCGAGTTCGGGGTCGTACGCAGCGTAAACGCAGCCGAGTCCTCCGGTCCCCAACAGGTCGAGAACCACGTAGCGCCCCAAACAGGTACCTTGCGGCAGGAGCTGGCCATGTTGAGGGAGAACTTCCTTCGAGGGCGAAGTGAGGACCGGAGTGTCCTGTTCGTCGTCGGGCACCACGACGTCGAGCGCGGCGGCTGCGTCACAGAGCACGGTTGCACAGTCACGGCAATGATCCAGATGACGCTCAATCGCACCGACTGCGGCCTCGCCGAGCGAGCCCTGCGCAAACGCGACGATCTTGTTCTCGTTGGGGCAGCTCGACACTTAGAACCACACCCGGAGCCCGTCACGTCGGGCCTGCACTCGCGCTCGAGTACCGGTCGAGCGGTGAGTGGCGAGGAACACAACACCGATGGTGGCGGAGATGACCCCGCCGATGCTCACGGCGAGCCCCGCAGCGAGGGTGGTGTGTTCGTAGCGACATGCGCCAACGCGGTCGAGATTGTCTCCCTGGCACCGTTTACCCGGAGCTGAGGTTCCATCCACCGCCAACAAGGTGATGCCGGCTCCGAGCACGGGCAGTCCAACTCCAAGACTCGCCCAGCCCCAGCGGCGCCGCCGTGCGCCGGGATAGAGAACCGGCGTCAATGAGAAACTCATCGTTTCGGTGACGCCACCAACGGCCAAGAACTGGCGTCGCTCGGGGTGGTGACCCACCTTGCTGGCATGAACCTGATGCCGCCCTGGGCTAACCTCGACCAGCAGTGGCGTGATCCCGACGCCCTGACCGTCCACCGTCACAACCACCTCGCCGGATGCACCGCGTACGGCGAGCATCGGTGGATCCACCACCAACGCATCGAGTCGCTCCCGGAGGCGGGCCGCCTGATCAGCGACAACTTCCCCAAACTCGTGCATGCCACAGACTGCGCAGGGCTCGGACGCTTCGACGACAACCTCGCCAGTACGGGCGTCGACGACTTCAAGGGTGACCTGGTGGTCATGGGTGTCGGAAGTCACCTGCGGCACGATGAGGTACGCAGCGCCGTGCTCCGAGCATATCTGGCGGAGACAAGCCGCTTCGACGCAGGTCACGGGAGCGGACTGGACCAGCGCAAAGTTCCCTCGCGCCAGCCCAGTGGCAAGCTGCTCAGCGAGCAACTTGCGCCAGTCTTCTCCGAGTGTGCCGTGAACGACAAGGCCGCTCACGACGACAGTCTTCCGTCGCGGAGGAGCAGCGCTCACCTGCGGCGAGAGCGCCAACCAAACCAGCAGTGTAACGAAGACCCGCCAGCAACCTCTCACGCCCCAGGCTACCGCGGCACCCGTTCTCGCGTCGAGTCGACAAAAACGCTCGTCGGCTGCGCGGTTCCTCACCAGACCGCCGAGTTGCTCAGAATCCGAGCACCAGCTCACCTCGGACCCCTTCGAAGTCGGGCAACGTACGACACGAGCCATTGACGCAGACTTGGCCACCGACCTGGCGCCCCCCGAACACGCGAACAAAACTGTTGCCCAGGAAGTTGACCCGAACCTCGGCGCCCGGCCACAGATGTGGTTTTCCACAGTTGATGACCTGGCCGTCCGCACCCATTGGACATTGCGGCTTGTCCTGCAGACTAACCTCGCCCTCGGGTGCACGTTCTTCGGTGGAGAACCCTCCGATGAACGCAAAACTGACGAATGGCGCCATGTTGTAGCCTAAGATAAGGCTACCGATCGCAAAGCGATTGTCGTCTGATCCACTGACTTGCTTGGTCTCCCAACGGGCATTGCCCCGCAACGAAACCGAGTGTCGAAATCCTCCGCGGGTCCCGGCTGGCAGCGTGACGTAGAAATCGCCGTGCGGGAACTTTCTTCGGAGTACTCCCTCGCCTTCGTTGACTTCCGACAGATGCCATTCGTAACGATAGCCCGCGCTGGCCTGCACCATGACCGAAGAATGTGGCTTGCGGTAGATAAAGCCTGCGAACGGGTGTGTCGCCACCTCCCGGGGGTCCTGCCCCGCTCCGAGGTCGTGAACCGATTCCCCGATATTCTCGGTGAACACGTAAGCAACAACGTTTCCGTACAACGTAAATCCGAGGTCTCTCCACAGATGGTCTACGCGAAGCCGCCCCCCCGCTGCGTTGGCATTGCCGGGAACCTGTTGATCGTTGCGCTCCAGACTCGGGGCTTCTGAATACTGGAGCTGGGTCGGCTGCAGAGCGACCAAATAGTCCTGGTAGAACTTGCCCTCGATCAGCGCCGTGGTCTGACCCACGGTCAGCACATTGGAGACATAGGTCGCAAAACCATTGTAGGCGACATCCGAGAGCTCCGGATCCCGGCGCAGTCGAGGATTGCGAAGCAACGCGGTGCCGCCCGCGAACAGGTCCCAAGTCTTTGCTATCTGAGCGCGGCCCAAATCCGCACCGATCAAGTGTAGCTCCTCGTCATAGGAGGTGCTGCTGCTCTCGCCGAAGCCGATATAGGTGTGATGAACTCCCGCTTTGACCGCCCCGGGCAGTTTCACACCCAGACGTCCACCGGTAACAAGATCCGAGCAGGTGGACCAGACCCGATTCCCCACGTTGTTTTGAGCCAGGGATTCTCGGGAGGCACAGCGCAACGCCGGGTAGCCGGGGTCCGCCGTGAGCTGCCTGGTCGCGAAGTCGCTGTTCTGTCGGTTGGCAACCCCCGCCAGGGCGGTGGCGTCGACATGCTTCGTTCGCAAGTCGAAGCGACCGCCCTTGATCGTCGCATCGACGCCGATCTCGTCGATCTTGCGGACGCTCAACCCCAGACCGCGACCAAGGTTGACGTTGAAATCTCCCGCGGTCAGCTTCACGACGCGGAAGTCCGCTCGCAGCATGAGCCGTTCCAAGCGGTAGTCGTCTCCGTATGGACACCCACCTGGATCTCCGCGGCACAGGCCTTCTCCTCCTCCTAGGTCGAACATGGTTTGGGTGTCAACTCGGGCCATGCTCGACAGGGTCCAACGCTTGAACCGAGAGTCGGTGCCGAGGTTGAGACGATTGACTACCGCGATAAACTCGTCGTTGTGGTCGAGGCCGTCGTAGTTGTCGCGAAACCACTCGCCGAAGGTCGTGAACCGCACCCACGGTTGGGTGACCCCCGAAGCAGGGATCTTGACCGAGCGCATCGTCCGGACCTTCCGAACCTTGACCTCCGGAACTTCGATCTCGTCATCCGACGCGGTACCACCGGGCTCCGAGACCTGGGCCGGGGGCGGGCTGGATTCGGGCGCAGGTGCTGCGTTGACCGGGCCCGACAGCAGCCAAGCCGCGGCCCCCGCGCCCATCGAAACTGCCCTATTCACGTTCACGCGCGAGTTGTTCGTCCACGAAGTGCGCAAGCTCTGCGACGTCCCCGTCCACGTATCCCTGGTGCGAGCGCAGAACGGTCCCATTCGCGTCCAGCACCACGTAGAAGGGGATGTCGCCCTTTGGATTGTAGCGCCCGAGAATCTCGGTCTCGCCGTCCAGCAACACCGGGAACGTGTAGCCTTCGCGACGGCTCCATCCCACAACTTCCGACTGAGTATCGGGGCCGTCGATGCTCACCGCGTAGAGCTTGAGGCCCTTATCCCGGCGTGCGTCATACATACCCTGCAATTTGGTCAACTCCGACTGACAGGGCTGGCACCACGTCGCCCAGAATGCCAGTACGAACACGTCGTTGGGGTCATCGGCAGCCAACGAGACATCTTGCCCGTCGATGCTCGGCAACCGAATCCCCAGCGACCCGCCGGGATGTTCGCTCGTCGACATCGATGCGTTGCATCCCGCCCCGATCAAGAATGAAAGCAGCAGTACGCTGGTCGCGGTTCCCAACGGCGAAATCGCAGATCTAGTTCGCTTCATACGGTGTCTCCAAAACCTGTGCGATCTCAAGTTCGATATTGGGTGGGACCTGCCCCTCCAACTTGTAGCGAATGTTGGCGTTGGCATCGACCAGCAGCGTCACCGGGGTCGCCGCCTGTACGTCTTCGAGATAGGTGGGATAGAAATCCCACACCGGATCGATGAGAACCGTGAACGCCAACCCGTAGTCTTCGACCCAGTCCTCGCAGAACGAGCCGGTGGGGCGCTGCGCATTCTCGTCTTGGAACAAGACCTGGACGATCGCGAGCCCCTCGTCTCGGAACTCGTCGAACACCGCGGGCAAATGCTCGGTCTCCTCCTTACAGGGCTCGCACCAGCCGGCGCCCAACGAAAACAGCACCGCGCGGGTCTCGTGTACGCCGTCGGCGTCGGGCGCGAACAACTCGGCAAACTCCCGCTCGGTACCCGAACAGTCGGTCAGCACGAAGTTGGCCATCCGCTCCCCTAGATTCGTCCCGTAGCCTTCCGCGCCCGCGCTGGGGTACCCGCAACTGTCGCCTCCGAGCATGCACGCCTGTTGGCGATCTAGTCGCTCGACGTCCAGCTCTGCCTCTGCCGGGGCACCGGTCTCCCCGGTGTGAACGGGGGAACTGCACCCCAGCGAGGCCAACCCGAGGGTGGCGATGGCGACCCGCGCGACACATCTGCCGACGGGGATGAAGAAAACGGGCACTCGGGTCATTTCCCACCGAGACACCCGTCTACGGACCGTGTCGCATCCTCGTCCTCTTTTTCTGCTTTCTCGGCGTCGGCCCGCGACAAGCGACAGACCCATGTGTCTCGGTGGGCGCACGGCGGATGCTGGAGTCAGATCCCCGCTCGTGACGAAACACCCATGAAAGCACGATGTACCCCTCCCCTCGAATCGCCTCGCACTCGCCCCCCGGGATGGCTGGCGGCAACGTTTGGCCTGGCCGTGGTCGGGTGCAATGCAGGCGATCCCGACTCCGGGGACTCACTGGGGTCTTCGCCGGAAACATCGGGCCCTCAAGGCACGGGGGACGACGGCGGCCCACAAACCACGGCTTCGGGTAACTCGGCGAACCCGACTACCACGATGTCGTCGGACGGATCGACCGGCTACGAGACCCCCGGGGGTACAGCAGCCACCGACTCGGCCCCCACCGATGCCGGCGGGCCCGACAGCGACTCGGGGACGACCGATGGGCCAGTGGCGGATTGTCCCGACGAGCCCGGCGGTTTTGCCGT
>JAESSZ010001077.1 GCA_016763875.1 Nannocystaceae bacterium | reverse complement strand
CTAGGACGAGCTGAATTATCTCGGTGCCGTCGAGGGAGTGGTCGGCAGGGATCAGTGCCTGCCGGATGGCCTTGTCGGCGACACGCGCGGCTGAGATTCCTCGACCGTCGTCGCGAACCTCGACGATCAGCCAGCCGTCTTCCCAACATGCTGTGCACGTGACCGTGGCCATGGGAGGTTTTCCACTCGCGCGTCGCTCTTCCTGGTTTTCCAGGCCGTGATCGACGGCGTTACGCGCCAGGTGCACCAGTGACCCACTCAAGGCGGCGAAGAGATGCTTGGGCGCACTCACCCCCGTCGCGCTCGTTTCGACCCGTACGAGCTTGTCCAACTCGTCTGCCGTCTCTCTGCACAAGCGCCCGACCTTGGAAAGCAGCATGTCGAGAGGGACGCGACGGACAGACACCACCGCGTTCCTCAACGTGTCGTGGACCTCGACCAGCTGTGTCTCGATCGCGCCGACGTCCGGGCGCCCGATCAACATCGCCAGCTTTTCCAGCATGCTCTCGATCCGTTCAAGGTCGCTCACGCGAAGTTTGAACCACTCTTCGTTGGCCGCGCGGTTGTCGGTTATGAGTACAGCGGCGCCGCTCACCTCCAGCGGACTGTCCCCCTTCACGATCGCGGCGAGGTGGGACACATGGCTTGCGATCGAGGTCTGGTACGGAAGCGTGCCGCCTGTCTCGAGGATCTCCTCGAGTCTGTTGTGCACGGCCGTTACGAATCCAAGCTCGTGCACACCAGCTGGGACGCGACGTGATCGCACTCGTGGATCCCGGACTGCAACTGCGCCACGAAGTCCTCAGTGGTATGCGCAAGCTGCTGGATCTGATGCAGCCCGAAGAATCCTGAATTCCCCTTGAGCGTGTGTAGCGCCCGGAAGACCACAACAAGCGCCTCTTGGTCGGGACTCGACAGTGCCCCGCGGGCGCTCTCTATCTGCCCGTTGGAGTCCTCGACGTACTCCCACAGCAACTCGATATCTTCGGCCGCAGGCGGCAGCTCGAAGTCGCCATGCAGCGCCTCAAGCCGACCGACAATCAGCGGGCCGAGACTCAGGAATCGCGCAGTGAGCTGACGAGCTGCGTAGTCAGGCTGGCAGTCCGACTGCACGGCGGCGACTGCCATCTCGTCGCACGCGGACAGCACGTTCATGATCGATGGCGGCGCGCAGCGTTGCGACTCCTTCAACTCGGAGATCAGTGACTGAATACGAATAAAGCAGTCATTTCCTTCCAGGTGATGCAGCGTTTGGCCGCATTCGGCAAGGAGATGCAGCGGCAGCGGCTGCCTGGCGGTGATGGACACCACGACCGCGCCACGCCAGCTCTCCGACACGAGCGAATGTCGCACGCTGTCGGTACGTTGTGACGCAAGCACAACATTCTGCCTCCGAGCGAACGACGGAACACCAAGCAGCGGCTCGCCCTCGCCATCCGCGAGAATGAGTTCTTTGACTCGGCCAGCCACCTGATTCAGTGTCTCGCCGAGCGCGTCGAGTAGATCGGCGTCGGAGAGCTCGGAGTCGACAGGCAGCGAGAACAGCCACCGTACGAAGCCACCCACGGCATCGTTGCTGCCAACAAGCATGAAATCCTGGACGGTCGCATCCGCATAGGACATCCGGATGGAACAGCCCAGCCGAGCGGCATCGATAATATCGTCACACGCGGGCTCGAGCCGAGGGCGGACGGCGCCACGAACCTCAAGCTGACCCAGCAGGGCCACTTCCACGTGCGCGGTGACGACGTCGATGTCGTCGTGGACGCGTTGTTCGGCGGTGCAGTTCATCTTGGCCTCACGCGGCTTGCCGCGCCAATACGAAGTCGATCCCCTTGAGAAGCACTTCGCTTTTGAATGGCTTGACGATCCACGCAGTCGCTCCGGACCGTTTGCCGCGCGCCACCATCTCTTTGGAAGACTCCGTGGTGAGTACGAACACCGGTGTGGTGCGGTGCCCATCCAGCAGTCGCAGGTTCTCCAGCATCTCCAAGCCGTTCATCACGGGCATGTTGACGTCCATAATGATGAAGTCGAAGTCGGCGAACCGTGCTTTCTGGAGGCCGATCGCCCCGTTCTCGGCCTCGACCAGTTCATGCCCCGCGGGTTGGAGACAGCCACGGAGCTGTAGCCGGATCGTTGCGGAGTCATCGACGATAAGAATCTTGGCCATGTCGTGTTCCTGTTCTCCGCAGCTAAGCGGCCTCGAGAAGTTCGTGTGGTTGCACCGTGGCGATCTGTGATGGGAAGATAAAGTCTACGGTCGTGCCGTGGGGGACCCGACTGCGGATCTCGATCGTGCCGTCGAGTCTCTGGCATGCATCCCGGAGGGCACCCATCCCAATGCCACGGCCGGAAAACTCCGACAGCATTCCGGCGGTGGAAACACCGTCGGAGAACAACGCCTCTTGAACCAGTGCTTGCGTCGACACATCCAGCCCGAGCGTTTGTGCACGCTCGCGAACTCGCTGCCAGTTGACGCCGCGCCCGTCATCTTCGACGCGAACGATGAAACGATCTCCGTCCAGGTGTGTTCCGATTGTCACGCATCCGGGGCCGTCCTTGCCAGCCTCAACGCGTTCCTCGGACGACTCCAGTCCGTGGTCCACGCTGTTGCGAATCACATGCACAAAGGATGACCAGAAGGCCCGCCAGCGGCGAGGGTCGAGACGAACGTCGCCATCGTTGATGCGGACCTCGATCTCCCCTTTTCCGAGCCGTCGCGCGATCCCTCGGGCCTGCTCTGCGATCCGCTGGAGCCGAACGCGGGTCGGTTCCAGCTTCAGGTCGGCGATCATCCCCGCGACGACGTGGCTTGGCGCCGGTCGTAGCGCAGCCGACAGCAACGCTTCGAAGGCGCTTGGTTCGACCTCGAGATTGTCGGTACGGTCACCCAAGATCACGGTGACCTCGTCCGACAAGCGTGTCCATACGGCCGCCAGCTCGTTGCGCTCGTCCGCTGTGGGCCGGACCCCCTCGTTCGCCAGCCGGTCCTCCATCGCGTGGCACCATTCGAACACCGACGCCAGGTCGAAGAGCATCGCGTTGCCCTTGAGAGTGTGTAGGTCGCGTTTGAGGGTCCCGACACATCCAGTCGCGTCGGAAGTGATGCCCTTGACGAGTTGGGATGCCTCCCGAAAGAACTCCACAAATCCCGCTCTGTCTTGCGCGATATGGTCGAACACCCGGACGACCTCGGTCTGCTCGCGTTCCAGCCGCATGCGCTCGCGTTCATCCGTCACGTCAGTCGTGACGATCAGCATGCCCTCGAGCACGGGCTCTTGGTCGGAAGACGCAAGCGGGACGTAGTCGAGACTGAGAACGCGGTCGTCAACCTTGACCTCCGTTGGAAGCTGGTCGATCGCGACGTCGATGGGAAGGACGCCTGAGACCGCCTGCTCGTAGCCGTTTGAGAACGCGAATGCGGCTCGTGGGTCGGCACGCTCCAGCAAATCGGCAAACGATGTGCCGCTGGTGAGGGGCCCGAACAGCCGAGCGACGCTGCGAGAGACCTCGGGCGACACTACGCCGTCTGCGTCAATCGTCAGCAGGCCTTCCTGGACATGGTCGAGCACCCGTCGCATCTGGCCGTTCCTCTGGTCGAGCTGGGCGGTACGTTCGCGAACGATAATCTCGAGCCCGATGACGTTGTCAAAGAAGCTCCGCGCAACATACACCGTGGCGATCGATTCGAGCACGACGAACGCTGCGTGAACGAGCACGACCCACAGTGGAGCATCGTAGTTGAACACGCTGCTGGGCAGCAGCCACCACAGCACCAGATGATGCGCGGTAACCGTCGCGGCCGCGGTCAGGATCACGCTCGGATTGCCGTACACGGCCAGCATCGCCAGCAAGGCGAAGAAGTAGAAGTGCATCTCGATCTGCACTGGTCCCTGTCCGACGTGGACCAGCAGTCCGCCCATCAGCATCGCCGCCATCCCGTAGATCCGCGCCACGGCCCTGGGGTTTTCGAACCTTGCGTATGCCATCGCCGGTCCCAGCAGCACACCGACGGTTAAGAAGAACGCCGACAGCGGCCCCGTGCCGTTGAGCCATGCGATGCAGACAAACACCGGAACATGCAGCGCGAAGAAGGCCAGCCCTACACGGTTGAGGCGATTGAGGTACTCGCGCTCCCGTTCGCTGATGTGGCTCGGCAATACGAGCCACCGTTTGATGGTATCGCGCACTGGCATCGTGTCACCCATACTTGAGACGGAAGGGGTCTAGGGCCTGTTGGAGTTCCTCGCTCACACCGCATCCGAAAAGCGGCAACTCAGCGGGGTCACCCCCATCCGCCAGCGCCTTGACGATCGCTGTGTCACGGAACTCGAAGCCCTGCTTTCGGTCGGTGTAACCCCCCGCATACCGAACGCTCCCTTGAGGGTCGATAACGATCAGCATGGGTGCGGCTTCGATATGGAACTCGTTCTTCAGCTCGGCGCGAGTCACTATTTTCACGGAAAACCCTCGCGCAGCTGCGCGACGTTCGATCGCGGGATCCGCCTCGACGAGGAGGATGCGCTCGTGTGCGCCCGCTGGTCGCTGCTCGTCGAAAAGGTGGTCGAAGACTCGCTGGGAGCAGGAACATCGTGAGTACAGAACATGTACAACGACCCACTGCTGGTCGTCCTGCGCTGTGCGTAGCCCGTTCAGTTGCTCGGTAAATGCAGGATCGTCGACGTCCGGCTTGGGCAGCACGGTCCAGTGACTCACCATCAGCGAGGCGCCAGCGAGCAACGAGATCGCGGCCCACGCACCGACAGCAACGCCAGCGAAGCGTCCTGTGAAACTTGGTCGGGCGCGCCTACTCACCAGCGTTGGCCCTCCCGGCCGGAGCGGGACGGGCTACCCACCCGTGAGCGGTGCACGCGACGTAGCGCGCGACAACGCCCAGAGCGATTGCGCTGCCGACCCAGAGCGGAAGGGCGTCCGTGGTGTCGGTGCCACCGCTCAGCGCCACCATGACACAGGCCAGTATCGCCGTCACAGCGCCGAAACCAGCTCCGACGCGTTGGGTCTCGCGCATTGTCGTCTCGCGCGTTGTCGTCTCGCGCATGGTCATTGTGATCCTCGAGCCACGTCAGGAACTCTCATAGGGGGGAACACCCGGGGTGCAACGCGGGCGGACACATCGATCCAATCGCCTCTTGGCCACTCAGCTTGAGGTTGGTGCCGGAGCTAGCGGCGGACGTTGTTCTCTGGCGATCCCAGGCGCCGTGAACAGATCCAAATAAGCGTGCGGCGGGGTGGAGGATATTGCTACCTAGCCCCGAAATCGAACGTGTCCGCGTGCGATCGCAGCACGAAATATCACCTGCTGCGCGTGGGCTCCCAGAACCGCTCGCCAGACCCATGATGCATCGCCGTTCGTATCCGCTCCACATGCCGACACGCGCCTCAAGCCCACGCCGCTGACACTGTCGGATACCAAGCGGTCGCTACTGCGAGCACGCATCGATGTAGGTCGGCGCCGCCGTCGCGCACGCCTGGCCCGGAGCCATCGCGAGGCAGTAACCACGCTGGTTGGCCACTGTCAGCTGGGCGATGCAGTCCGTAAACACTGGACTGCTCTGGTCGCCGCCAGCAAGCCCGGTACACCCAGTCCCAGCGGGATCCTGGTGGGTGGCATGCGCGCCCGCGTTCCAGTCGGTCAGCGCCCCGATGTCGGCACCAGTCACCGGGCGCGGGGCTGCGTCATCCGGTCCTTGCACGCAGTCCTCGACCTGCAGCTCGCGCGTCTGGCAGCAGACGCGGGCGACTCCGCAAACGACGTCGACCTCATCACGCTGCCAGGTTGGGTTGCATGGGATGGGACAGTTCAACGCAGCCGGCTCCTGCAGTCCGCTGCCGGCCGGAATATCGCCGGTGTTCACACACAGTCCCGATGTGCCGCTCCCATTATTTGGACCGGAGAAGTACGGGGTCGCACCACCCTCGATGTTCTTCTGCACGTAGTTGGGCGGGGCGCCACCTTCGGCTGCGGGATCGTCCGAGCAACACTTCCAGGTTCCATCTCCACTGGTCCGCGGGTTGCACCACGTCTCCGGGAAACCGGTTGGCCCCGGATCGCCTGGACCCACGGTCGGACCAGACTGGATCTCGGCGCAGTTGACCGAGCCATCGGCCTCCGGTGTCGGACCGTCGCCGACCGGGTCGGGCTCCGGTTCCGGTTCCGGTTCCGGTGGATTGCATGCGTCGGCGGTCGCGTCGATCGCCTCAAGCCGCTCGCGGCAGACCGTGTGACAGTTGGTAGCATCTGAGCCGTCGAAGCAGGTGCCGTTGCTGCCGTACGTCGGCAGCTCGTCCTCGAATGTCTGCGAGTCGATCTCGGCGAGGCACGCGAGGTATTCGTCGCAACCCGGCTCGGTGGCGACTCCCGAGCTACGGTCGGAGCAGGCGACAAACACGAGCGCGCCCACCAACGCCCCCGCAACGGCCGAGACACGAAAAATGGCGTTGGAGCATTCGGGCGGTTGCATCATCGAGAACGCTAACCGACCCTGCTACGTCGGCGCAACAACGACGCGCTGGGCCGCGACGGTACCAGCGACGGTACCAGCGACGGTACCAGCGACGGTACCAGCGACGGTACCAGGAAGGGCCCCTGTCCAACCGCCGCTCAGCGCGTCGCGGTGTGAACGAATCTGTGTACAAGCACCCGAAGCAGGCTCAGCTGAAGGACGACCGAGGCCAGCAATGGCCATAGCGCCCCCGCTGCATTGTGGTCCAGAGTCATCCAGTAGGCCTTGGCCACCAGGAACGGGGGGAAGATCCCAAGCGGCCACTGCCATGGCGTGGGCACGAAAAACCCCACGAGAATGAGAAGGCCGGCGAGCCCCCCAAACTTGGTGAAGGCCAGCGCCTGAATCTTGTTGGTAGCGAATGTCGCGTAGGCCAAGACCGACAGCGGGGCCGCCAAGGACGCCGCGGCCGCCAGCGGCAACAACTGCAGGAAAGGCACGCGTGCCCAGCCGGTGGAGAGGCTGAGGTACACGATGGTGACGAACGCAACCACGGCCGATACCGAGACGCGGTACATCGCAAAACGACGCAGCGACAACGGCGTGACCTGCATCGCTTCAAGGGTCCGGTCCTCTTTCTCGCCCAACAGCACGAACCCGAAGATCACACCGGGAATGTTCGCGCCCTGCCACAGTGCGACGAACACGACGAACGCGGGGAACGTGTCCGAGAACCGCAGGTCGAGATCGGGCGTGGGCATCACGCCACTTTCCGCCAAGGCGACGTCGAGCGCGGGCAGGGCGAATCGCATGACGACCCCCATCGTTAGAACCGCGACGGCCATGGTTGCGAGCATCCGGTCTCGCGCGATCAACCGGACGTCGTTGCGCAACAGATTGCGGAGCGTGGACATGTCGATCATGCGCCGACCCCCGATGGATGATGTGATGCACGAAGGCGCGGTGCGCCCATACGGCGGTCAGAACGACGATGGACGCGGTGCCGACGATGGCGTAGACCCACTCCCAAGTCGCCAGCGGCGTAAATGCGCCCCGAATGAACATGGCTGGCGCTCCCGACGGTATCGCGAGCGCCAGCGGCGTGGGCAAGGCCCCCGCAAAGTACAAGGCGGGGATCTGGAGCAGAGCG
>JAESSZ010001076.1 GCA_016763875.1 Nannocystaceae bacterium | reverse complement strand
GGCGGCACCGAGCGGGTCCAGCTCGAGAACACCATCCTCAGCGATCACGTGTTGGTGGTAACTGGGCCGGAACGCAACCTCAACAAGCTCGACACCAAGCAGGTCTTCGACGATCTGGTGACCGCGTACTCGCCCAGTCCGGAGGCGGCCCGCGCGATGCTGGCCAGTCCCATCTATCGGGCGACGGCCACGCATTTGTCGGGCGCCGTCGAGTACGCCGCGACCGCGCGTGTGCACATGTTGCACGAGAGCGGGGACTACGACCTCATCGTGTTGGATACGCCGCCGACGGCGAATGCCATCGAGTTTCTCGACGCGGGTGACACGATCCGCGAGGTCGTCACCAACCCGGCCGCGCGACTTTTGGCGGGGACAGGGAGACTCGGCATGAAGTTCCTAGGCCTTGGCGGCGGGATCATGCTGCGTACGCTCGAGTCGATGGTTGGCGGTACGTTCGTCACCGAACTGGGGGTCTTCCTGCGCGAGTTCTCGACCGTGCTCAAGGAGTTCCAGCGGCGCGCGGGCGATGTGGCGGCTCTGTTGGCATCGCCGCAGACGGGGACGATCGTCACAACCGCGCCGACGGAGTTCTCGCGTCGCGAGGCAGAGACATTCATCGACGAGATCCGCGGCCGAGGGATGACGCTGGAAGCGGTCGTGATCAACCGGGTTCTGTCGGGGCCGCCGTCGCTGCCCACGCGGGAGATGCTGCTGCAGGCTGCCGCCGGGCAGGGAAACAACGACGTGGACGCCGCTGTGGCGGACACGCTCGCGTTGTTTGCGGGCGCCGAGCGACAGGCTCAGCGGGCGCGGGACATGCTGGCTCACTTTGCGAAACGCTACCCTGGCGTGCCGTTGTGTCCCATCCCGCGCCGAGACCCGCCACCGACTTCGCTGGAGGAGTTGGCACGCATGGGCGCAGAGCTGCTGGGCGAGGGCTGACGTGGTGTGCTGCCGCGTCGCGCTTGGACTGCTTGTGGGGACGGCCTGCGCGCAGCCGAACATGGATGCCGAGTTGGCCGCAGCGCCACACCGTGAGTCGTGTGCCGTTCACGGGGTGGCGCACGAGGCGACGCAAGCATCGGCGCGTCATACCGCAGCGCCAGTTGAGCTCGAGGCGGCAGCTTCCCCGGCCGCCCAGTCCGCGGTGCTCGAGGGCACGCGGCGCGTTGCCAGTGATGTCGCCTCAGGGTTGTCGGAGTTCGTCGGCACATGGTCTGGCGGAGGCGCACTGTGGGCCGGGTGTCTTGCGGGCAATGGCGGACGCGACGTCCTGATCTTCATTCCCCCGGGTCTATCGCCGCAGGCGCGCGTCCAACTCGTGTTCCATTTTCACGGCACGTACAGCGAGACGATTGCAGCCCACAGTCCGGGCATGGCGAAGAAGCAGTGGGTGGGTCACAAGCGTCTCACCCAAACCATGGAGGCGCTGAGCGAGCTTCAGCAACGGCGCGACGGCAACGTCGTGCTGATCTACCCGCTGAGCGCGGGCAAGCGGCCGGAGCCCGGTTGGCAGGGTTGGTTCAACAAGGCGTACGACCGTATGTGGATGTCGCCCCTACCCGAGGCTGGCTTCACCGACGACTTCAATCGCCTCCATGGCGAGGTGCTTGCGGTCATCACCGACGAGCTTGGCGTTGCCAGTGACCTCGTTGACGCGGGGGTTGTCGCAGAGGGACACAGCGCGGGCGGCATCGCACTTCGCAATCTCGCGGAGGCGGGGACGAGCCTTGTGGCCGAGTACCTGTTTCTCGACGCGAGTTTTCAGAGCTGGTCAGATCGCTGCTGGGCCGCCGTCCAGCGCGATGCCGACGGTGCGCTGGTGACGATTGTGCAGACAACCGGTGGCATCGCGGATCCGCACCAAGGACGAGACCCGTGGTGCGTGACCATGCCGGCTGAGGCCGCGGCGTGGCCCGAGGCACGTGCGTATTGCGAGACCGTGAAACGACCGCGCAAAAGCAAGCCGCGGGGGCGCAGTGAGACGTGCGCGACGTTGAAGATCGCGGCCGAGCAGTGGCCGCGCTACAAACAATGGTGCGACGCGCTCGCGGGCGGCTTCAGCGACATCGCACGCCTGAGGCTGGTCCGTACCGACGTCTCCCACGGCGAGCAGCCGCGGGAGTTCTCGGGTGGCTTGAACTTGCCCGTTGCCGGGGACTAGTTGACGTTCAGCGTGAAGGGTCCGTCGGCTCCGTTGTACCCGTCGACCATGACGACGACCTGTTGGTCTGCGTCCAGATTGACGGTGACTTGAGACTGCAGTCCGCCAGTGTCGTCGTTGCACTCGAGTTCCAAACCGCCACACACGGCCCCATCGGTGACGTGCAGGACGGTGTCGAAGCCCGTACCAAAGGTATCGAAGGTGAACGAACCATCGGCAGGTGCGGTGAACACGTAGCCGAAGTCTTCACTCGCGGTGCTGATCCCGCAGCTTGGCTGCAAAGAGTTCGAGTTCCCCGTGGTCGTATCGTTGACGGTCTGCGGCACGGTATTGCCGAGGTCGCCGTCGGGGCAAGCATCGAGGTCAATCGAGAGGTCGAAGACCCCTTCGGCGTTGTCGCCATCGATCACGACCGTTACGGTTTGGCCGGTCATCAGGCCGACGCCCACACCGTCGTCGGCGCACGCAAGTTCAGCTCCGCTGCAGTCTGCGCTGTCGAAGACCGAGACCTGGGCGGTGTACGCCGAGGCTGCCGTCGACATGAAGTACAGCCCGTCTTGCGGGGCGGTGAACGTGAACGTCTCGTCGCCGCTCCCCAACCCGCCGCAGCTGGACGCGATCGTGTCGTCTGAGGCTGTTGTGTCGCCCATTGCAGTGGCCGGCACCGTGTTACCGAGATCTGCGTTGGGGCACTCGCCGCCGAGGGCGTCGATGTTGAGAACATACTCGCCACTTGCCGCATTGTGCCCGTCGACGACGATCGTGACCTGCTGGTCTTGGGCCAGGTTGACGAGCACGAGCGACTGGAGCCCTGCGCCACCATCATCGTCGCAGCCGAGCGTCACGGCTCCGTTGCACGACTCACCGTCGATGACATACAGCTCAGTATCGAAGGTCGAGCCGTTGGTGTCGAAGATGTACGTCCCAGCGCTAGGGGCAACAAAGGTAAAGGCCCGGTCGGGGGCTGTGTTCCCGAAACTGCACGAAGGCTGCGAGCTGTCGATCTCGGCGACCGTTGAACCCATCAGCGTTTGCGGGATCGTGCTCGGCAGTGCTTCGTCCGGACACTCGTCCAGCGTGACGTTGAGGTTGTAGTTGCCGTCTTCGGAGTTGCCGTCGACGACGACGACCACCGACTGGTCTTGCTCGAGGGTCACGTTGACCTGCGACGCCGACTCGGCGCCGCTGATGTCGTCGTTGCATCCCAGCTCGGCGCCGCTGCAGTCTTCGCGGACGTAAAGGACCGTGTCGTAGTCCGAGCCGAGGGTGTCGGACGTGTAGATGCCCGCCTCGGGCGCCACAAAAGTCAGAGACTCGTCGCCGGCTAGGTTGCCGCCACATGACCCGAACAGGGTATTGTCCGACATCGTCGTGTCGCCCATGGTGGTCTGCGGCACGGTGTTACCGATATCGCCATCGGGGCACGTTCCGGCAAAGACGGTCGCGTTGAGCGTGAACGAACCCCCAGCAATACCGAACGAGTCCACGACAACCGTCACGACTTGGCCCGTCGTGAGCACCACGCCGACCTCAGACTGCGTGCCGGTATTGTCGTCGTTGCACGCGAGTTCGTTGCCCGAGCAGTCGCCATCGAGCACGTACAGCACGGTGTCGAAGTTCGAACCGACGGTGTCGAACACGTAGAACCCGTCCACCTCTGCTTCCAGAGTAAACGCCATGTCCGGTGCCCCATTGCCACCGCACGATCCTCCGAACTCGTCTTGTTGGCCGACGACGGAGTCGTTGACGGTCATCGGCAGGTTGTCCAGCGTTCCGGCCGGACACACCACGCCAATGGGGCCGTCATCCGAGCTGGACTCCTCGCCGGTGTCCGACTCGGAGCCGCCGGATGTCGAAGCCGTGGTGTCGCCGGACGTCGTGCCGCTACTGCCGCCCGATGAGCTGCCGTCGCTGACACCAACCGTCGTACCACCATCGGCGCTTGCGGCCGTGGTGCCGCTGTCTGCCGAACCCATGGTGGTCTCCGCGCCACCCGTCGTGGCGTTCGCGCTACCGACCGTGGCATCGGCCGCTGTCGTCATGGCATCGTCGGCACCGCCGCTAGATCCCGTGCTTCCGCTGTCCCCGGACTCGAACGGGTTGGTGATGTCGTCCGCACATCCGACAAGTAGGGTGAGCGAAGCGAGCGCCATGCCCCGGGTAAAAACATCGAGCGTCTTCATATCTGTCCGTGAGTCTCAGTCTAGATCGCGGTTACCGAAGTTAGTCCACCTACCACACGGGCGGGCCCCGGAAAACCGTTTTGCGTCGCAGTGCGCGGAGGCTCACGAGCTGCGGGATCTAGCGCTCGCCGTGTGACCAAGCTTGCAGGCGCTCGTGCAGACGAGCCAGCTCGCATCTTGTACCGACACCAACGCGCAAGCATCCCGCCAAACCTCGCGTTGTGGACACGTCTTTGACCAAGATTCCCACTTGGGCCAAAAACGCGCACAAGCGCGCGGGCAGATCGGGGCCCGGCAACCGCACGAGCACGAAGTTCGCGTGGCTTGGGAAGACCTTGGTGTCGGGCAACTCACCAAGCATCTCCGTGAGCAGCTCGCGGCACGCCAACGTCTCGGCGACCATCGACGCTTGTGCGTCGGCGAAGCGGGTCAGGATGGTCCCGGCTAGGGCCAGACTAGTCGCCGAGACGTTGTAAGGATGCCGGACTTTGTTCAGCGCCAGACACAGAGTCGGGTCTGCGATGCAGTAGCCCAGGCGCAGTGCCGCCATGCCAACCTTGGACAGCGTCGCCATGTGTACCTGGTTGCTGACGCGCTCATCACGCCACAGGCTTTGGTCCGGTGCGTAGGCGCAGTAGGCCTCGTCGACCACGAACACCACATCGGGGTGCTCCGCGACGAGTGCTCGCACGAGTTCTGCGTCCCACAGGCCTCCGGTCGGATTGTTCGGGCGCGCGATGAAACACACCGTGGCGCCCGCGAGCGCGTCTCGCATGCGGCCGGGATCCAACTCGAGGTCGTCGTTCAGGGCAGCCTCGCGGATCTCGTAGCCCAGGACACGCGCCGTGTGGCTGTACATGACGAACGTTGGCGTTGGCACCACGAGCACGGGTGGCGTGGTGCCTGGGCCAGCCAATGCCGTCAGCAACAGCGCGATGATCTCGTCGCTGCCGTTACCCAAGACGATGTCATCGGCGGGGCAGCCGTAGCGCTTGGCCAAGATCGCTCGCAACGATCGGCCCGATGTGTCGGGGTAGCGGGTCAAGTCGACCTCGCGCACGACTTCGCCGAGCGCGTGGGCGACCTCGGGGGGCCACGACTGTGCGCACTCG
>JAESSZ010001075.1 GCA_016763875.1 Nannocystaceae bacterium | reverse complement strand
AGGGCTTCAAGGAAAACGACACGAACCGTATTAAAATGCAGGCAGGGCAGCAACGCACCAATATCGACTTCGAACTGGAGTCCGGCGGGGTAGAGGTCAAGGGCGTCGTGAAGGACCTTGCGGGAGGCGTGGTCGAGGGTGCCGTCGTTACGCTGACGTCGAGCACCGGAGGTTTTTTCTCTGCGAGTACGGTCGGACGGGCCGTCGTCATCAGCGACGCGGAAGGATCGTTCACGGGTTGGGTCGCCGAAGGTGCCATCTTTGTCGAGGCCCAAGCCGACGGGTACGGCAACTCTACGCGAAGCGGCGCCGCCCCCAACTACTTCTTTGAGCTGTTCCTAACGCCAGAGTCAGTGGTCTCCGGTCGCGTCGTCCTAGCCGGAACCAAGACCCCGGTTGCGAACGCGCTCGTGTCGGCCGGCTCGTCGAGCTGGCGCGAGTCCGGCAATGCCGTGACCGATGCTGACGGTCGGTTTCGGCTCGAGCGCCTCCAGCCCGGCCAGTATCATCCCAGCGCGAGCGCCGACGCAGGCTACGGCACCTCGGTTGCGGCGGTGCACGTTGGACTCGCCCAAAGCGCCGATGACGTGCTCATCGAACTTCATCCTGCGGCGATCTTGACCGGTATCGTGGTCCTCGCCGGGACCGACGGACAACCGTGCAAGTCCGGCGGCAGCGTCCAGCTTTCGGGCACCGACGGCAACAGCGAGTCCAGATACGCGACCACTGAGATCGATGGGTCTGTCACGATCCGAGGACTGCAGCCGGGCAAGTACGACATCGCCGTCAGATGCGACGACCATATCCGCCGCGACGACTTCGACTCGCTCGTGGTCAGTGACCAGCCGATCGTGGATCAAGTGTGGGAAGTCCAGAAAGGACTGGTTATCGCGGGCACCGTGGTTGACTCAGAGGGCCAGCCGATCGAAGGCGCCAATGTTTGGTCAAGCAAGGTGGTCGAGGGTCGCGCTGGCACGCAGAGTTGGTCCAGGGACCAATCCGATGCTTCTGGCGCGTTCGAGCTCACGGGGCTGGACGCGGGCAAGTACACCCTGAACGCGAGTAAGGCCGAGTTTCTCGACCCGCCGGAAAAGGCCGAGGTCGACGTCACCGCGACAGGTGCGGACCCCGTCGTGCTCACCCTGGAGAGCGGAGGCATCGTTCGTGGTGTGGTTGAAGATCAGAACGGGACACCCGTGCCCGGCGCAAGCGTAACCGTCGCGGGAGGCAACTGGCGCGCCCAGTCTTTGACAACCGACGACGGCAAGTTCGAGATCAAAGGCGCAAAGCCGGGTGAGCACCGCGTGACAGCGCGCAAGGGCTGGCGAGAGTCGATGCGAGCACCAGGCGCCACCGACGACGACGTCAACGGCGAGATCGTCCAGGTTGTGGTCAGCGAGATCGCCGAGGTGACGCTGGTCGTCGAATCCCAGGGCGGGGAAATTTCGGGTTCCGTTACCGGTGCGGGTGGCGAGCCAATCTCCGATGCTTTCGTCTCGTGCCACCGCGAGTCCGACAGCGCCGCGTCGGCTGAAGGGGGCTCGCGCGCAAGGGTGCGGTGGGGTACGTCTCGCGACAAGCCCGTGCTCACCAACGAAGAGGGAGCATTCACGGTCGGGGACCTCAGCGAAGGCAAGTATGCGGTCCGGGCGTTTCGCAAGGGCGGCGGCGAGGCCATCACCGAGCATATCGAGGTCGGAAGCACGGACGTTGCCCTCGAGCTCGAGACCACCGGATCGATCTCGGGCTCGGTGACGTTGGCGAACGGCGGTTCCCCAGAGCGGTTCAAGGTCAACGCACGCGACCGCGAACTCGGAATCTACGCGTCCGACAACTTTCACAAGAGCAACGGTCAGTGGTCGCTGACCGAGTTACCCGCGGGCAACTTCGAGGTCGCGATCACCGCCGACCAGGGCGACGCCACACAAACGATCGAGCTGGAGGCGGGGCAGAACCTCGACGGGGTGAAGGTCAAACTCATGCCCCGCATCGACGTTAGCGGGCGAGTGATCGACCTGGAAAGCAGCGAGCCGGTACCCGGGATGAACATCAGCATCGGCACACGCTCCGGAGGTTTCTCGTTCTCCTTCGGCGGCAAGGGGGATAAGCAGAACGTCACGGGCGATGACGGACGCTTCACCGTCGACAACGCGGCCACAGGCTCCGTGCTGATCACGATCCTGCCCCGCGCCTGGGACAAAGAAGAATACTCCTGGAGCAGGATTTCCGTGAGCATCCCGACCGACGTCGACAGCTACTCGATTGGGGAGATCCTCGTCGTCAAGAAGCGCAGCAAGGGCTCAGATGACGCCAGCGACCTCGGCTTCAAGATCAAGGACACGCCGCCTGGCGCGGAGCGAAGCGAGACACCAATCGAGGTTGCATTCGTGCGGCCAGACGGTCCGGCGGCGCAAGCCGGGCTGAAGGCGGGGGATGTGATCGAAGCGGTCGACGGGCATGACGTGACCGGCAGCAACCGATATCGATACAACACGCTGTCTCGGGTCACCGTGGGCACAAGCCTCAAACTGACGGTCGGCGACGAAACGCTGACTGTGGTCGCGTCCAAGAAACCGTAGCCGCGACGGTCCAGGACCCGGAAGATTTAATCTTCTTTCGGGTTGATTTCTTCGAATGAGTAGATAATAGTGTGGCCTGTGGGTAGGCCTACAGCGGATTCGATCGAAATCGACACCCCCACCCGTGTCCTGGATGCGGCAGAGGACGCGTTTGCGCTGGTGGGGCTCGCGGGGGCGAAACTCGCCGACATCGCCGCCGCCGCGGGCATTCGGCGACCATCGCTGCTTTATCACTTCTCCACCAAGGAGGGGCTGTACTCGGCCGTGGTCATGCGTGGATTTCAGGCCCTGGGCAAGGTCATGCAGGCGGCGATGGCGTCCGACGGGGATTTCGATCACCGGCTGCGCTTGGTTCTGTCCGACTTTGTCGAGTTCCTCGACGAGCGGCCACACCTCGCGCGCATCGTGTGTCGACAGGTTGTCGACGGCTCCAGCCCAGGCAGGGAGATCCTTCTTGAACAGGTCGCGCCGCTCTTGGACGAGGTCGTCCGGTTTGTCGAAGCTCAGGGCGGCGATCGTTTGCGGCCGGATGTCTCGGTCCGCGCGGTGACCATGCAGGTGTGTGCCTCGATCATGTTGCGGGCCGCTTCGGGTGAGCTCCGCGCGGCGCTTTGGGGCACTGCGGAACACGACTTGGCCTCAATCCACGCGCTCCTTTTTTCGGATACCCACCGGGTAGCAAGTTCATGAAAGCTCTCCCCTACTTTGTCAGTTTTACGATCTTTGTGACCGTCATCGTCGGACTCAAGCTCGGCGGCGCGTGGCTGCTGCTGACCCCTGGCTACATCTTCGTGCTGCTCCCGATCCTGGATGCGATCGGAGGCCTCGATCACGACAACCCTGAGGAAGTCTCTCCGAAGATCAACCGCGACTTCTGGCACGATCTGTCGCTGTGGCTTTGGGTCCCCGCTCAGGTAGGCGGCATGCTCTACGGGCTCGTCACTGAAGCGGCGGGTGGGTTCAGTGCGCTGGAGTTTGT
>JAESSZ010001074.1 GCA_016763875.1 Nannocystaceae bacterium | reverse complement strand
TTGGGCCCACGTCGGAGCCGGGGCCGGCACCATCGGGCGTCTGCGAAGCGACCGTGCCGCCGCTCTTGTTCAGAGCGAACCGCAGACTGAAGTCACCGATCTCGACGACGTCGCCGTCGTCCAGCAGTCGGGGGCCCTGCAACGGTTCGCTGTTGACGGCGGTACCGTTGGTCGAGTCCAGGTCCAAGATCGTCAGCGCGCCGCCGGTGACCATGACGCGCGCGTGCGCACCCGAGGCGCTGGCATCAGGGATCACCACGTCGTTCGTCGGACGACGACCGATCGTGATCTCGGCTTTCGTGAACTCGGGAGCGCGGTCTGAATGCCCGTCGGGGCCGCTGATCGTGACGCGGACTCGCATCCAGGGAGAGGGTGCCCCACCCACCGGCGTTCGGGTAGCTCAACCGCGCTCAGGGACTGAACGGCCGCCGCGCCCCGCGGTCGCAAGTCGGCCAATTGAATAGAAAAACGCGTAGGCGCGTAGTTTCCCTGGCGACGGCGGCTCAGCGCCCGTCGGCGTCGACCGGGCGGCAACGGTGCGACGCGTAGGGTAACCTTGCCCTCAGCGACTGCGGGCCGATGAACCGGGTCAACGAAATCACCAAAGACTGCTTCAACGCGCTGATTCAGCTGCGTGCGATGGGAAATGACGCGTCGGTTCGACCCGAGCACGTCCACCAACGTCTGCGTGGTTACGTCGACGAGATGATCTCGCGCGGCAAGGCCCTTAAAATGGCCGAGAGCGACCTGGCCGATATCACTTACGCCGTGGTCGCATTCGCCGACGAGTTGGCACAACGCAAGCCGGGCGCCGTCTGTGACTTCTGGAATCAGCGACCGCTGCAGTTGCATTACTTCGGGGAGAACATCGCTGGCGACGGGTTCTTCGACAAGCTCAACCGCATCCTGGCGGACCCCAAGCGGACGGAGGTTTTGTCCGTCTACCACGTCACGCTGCAGTTCGGCTTCGAGGGGCGCTACGCGATTCGCGGCGGAGAGATCGAGTTGGACATGGTCCGCCGCCGGGTTCGCGACGGGCTCGGTCGCTTGCTCACCCCCGAACCCGTGTCGCGGCGGCACTTGCCTTTGCGCGAGGCCCTACGGTCACGTCGCATGGACTTCCTGGTGTTGTGGCTGGGCCTGTTTGCGCTGTTGTTCGCGTTTTGTTTCCTCATCATGTTGCGGGTCGCGCTCAACGGCATGAGCCAGGATCTCGAAGATCGCGGCCAGCAACTGCTGCGGCGGTTCGCCGGTGTCGACGTCGAAAATCAGGAGAACATTTAGGCGATGGTGAAGTACATCTTCATGACGCTCGCGGTCGCCGTCGCGTGGAGTGTCGTCATCTGGCTGGAGCAGCCCGCTTGGATCGGGTTCGTTGTGACCGGCATCGTGGTCGCGATCGTTGCCACGCTGCTCATCGTGAAGCTTGTGCGTGCCCGGCGGGCCTCGCGAGAGATCGAGCGCGCTCTCAAGGCGCAGGCCGAGGCGCAGGCCAACTCGGCGCGCCCGGATCTCGAGGCCGACATTCGTTCGCTGCAGGGCGAGTTCAACAACGCGATCTCAGCCCTCAAGGGGTCGCGGCTCGGCGCTAAAGGGGCCGCTAGCGCCCTGTATTCGCTGCCCTGGTACGTCATCGTTGGGCCGCCCGGCGTGGGCAAGAGCACCGCGCTGCGCAACTCCGGCCTCAAGTTTCCGTTCTGTTCATCGCGCGGCGGGGTGAGCGTCCAGGGCGTGGGTGGCACGCGCAACTGCGAATGGTGGATGACCACCGAGGCGATCATCCTCGACACGGCAGGTCGCTACACCACCGAGAGCTCCGACCGCGAAGAGTGGTTTGCGTTTCTCGACCTGCTCCGCAAGTACCGCACGCGGCGCCCCATCAACGGCGTGATCGCGGCGGTGAACATCGCCGATATTTCCGAGGCGCACCCCGAAGAGGTCGCCTCGCTTGCTCGCGAGATTCGGGCGCGTATCGACGAACTCCAGGGACGACTGGGGATCGTGGTGCCCGTCTATCTGGTGTTCACCAAGTGCGACTTGCTGCCCGGTTTCGTCGAGATGTTCAGCGACCTGACCGAGGCCGATCGTCACCAGATCTGGGGCTTCACGCTCTCGATCAACAAGCAGTATGACCTGGCCAATCAGGTCACCGAGCACTTCGACGAGCTGACCTCGGTGCTCGAAAAACGTTCACTGCGGCGGCTTGCAGAGGAGCGTAGCGCCCATCGGCGCGATCGCATCTACGAGTTCCCGCAGTACGTCGCGGCGCTGCGTGACCCGATCGCGCGATTCGTCCACGAGATGGGCGAAGGCAACATCTACAACGAAACGCCGATTTTGCGCGGTGTGTACTTGTCGAGCGGCACCCAAGAGGGGCGCCCCGTCAATCGCATCATGAGTTCAATCGCCGAGGCGTTCGGGATCCGTCCGACCATGGGCGCAACTGCGGCGCCGCCGGCTTCCCCCAAGAGCTACTTCTTGGGCGAGATCTTTCGCAAGGTGATTTTTAAGGACTGGCGGCTGACCCGTCACAACCGCGCGTGTCTGCGGAAATCGCGGGTGGTCGGCACGATCGCGGGCGCCGTGTCGCTGGTCATGGCGATCGCTATCGTGTGGCTACCGTTGATGTCCTACCGGCGCAACCGGCAGATGCTCGGCGATGCGGGGGTTGCGGTCGCCTACGTCGAGCAGCACGCCGACGAGGCCACGGTCACGGCGATAGCGTTGGACCGCATCGAGCCGCTGCGGCTGATGGTGGAGTTGCTGCGTTTGTACGAAGAGGACGGCTCTCCCTGGGCCATGCGCATGGGCATGTATCAGGGGGCCAGGGTCTATCCGCGACTGCGCGATCTGTACGCCGATACCGTTCGGCGCGAGTTGCTGCTGCCCACCGTTGAGCTGGAACTCAACGAACTCAACAAGTTCGTCATACGCTACGGGCGCTCGCTCGAAGCTGCCAAGCCCGAGGAGTACGAGCAGAACTTCGACCGCCTGCGCATGGTCCTGTTGCTTTCTGCGCCCACGGAGGCGGGGGAACCGGGACTCAACGAGATCGAGCGGCAGTGGCTCATCGACTTCGTGAGCGACCTTTGGGAGCGACCGATCCGGGTGGGTGGCGACACGGCGACTATCAGTCGCATCCAGAACGTGGCGACGACCTACGTCGACATGCTGCGCGAGCATCCTGATCTGGCGTTTGAACGTGACATCAAGTTGGTGGAGCGAGTGCGCGACATCTTGGTGCGGTCGGACCGGACCAAGGCCGTTGCCAACGCACTTATCGCCTCCGTTAGAGGGCGAGCGCTGAACCTGCGCGGCATGGTGGGGGTGTCGATCATCAAGAACGAGGGCAGCTTGATTCGGCCAGCGTTTACCCGGAAGGGGTACGACAAAACGGTGCGGCCCCGGTTCGAGAGCGGCATGGATGACTTGCTGGACCCGCAGTGGGTCGTGGCGCCGGGCGACAATGCGGCCGATGAACTCAAGGCCGAGGAGATTGCTGCGATCGAGACCGAGTACTTCCGCCAGTACATTCAGGAGTGGCGGACGTTCATCGACAGGATCTATCTCGAGATGCCGGAGACGTCGGGCAACCTCAGCGCGATGCGCTTGCTGGAAGATCTCGCCCCGCCGCGGGAGCCCTACAAGGACCTGTTTACCCACGTTGCGTGGCACACCGGGATCGGTGACTTTTCCGAACCCGAGGGCGGCGAGGGCAGTGGTGAGTTGGGTGGCGCACTTGCCATGGCCGGGAACACCGTCGGACGTCGTGCCTACGGCCGCATCGCGGGGCGCCTGCGTCTCGGCCAGGTGGGCGTCACCCCGCAGCTACTGCAGGCGGCGGGGAAGGCCGCGGCAGAGGGGCGACTCATCGCAGACTTGAACTCCGCGGAGGTGCTCACCGAGTTTCACGTGACGATTGCCTTCCAGCATCTCACCGACTTTGGGGCCAGAAAGGCGCCCGAACTCCCGCAAGACGGTAGTCCGCCGCCACCGCAGGAAGCGACCCCGATCGACGAGTACCAGGAACAACTCAAGTACGTGTACGACGCATTGCAGGCGCGTATCGACGATCCCGCCGACAAGGCCAAGCTCAAAGAGCGCCTCAAGACGGCACGCAAGAAGGTCAAATCGCTACTGTCCGCCAACAAGAACCCGACGTGGTCGCCCACGCTCGAGAAGCTGCTGTGGCCACCGCTCGAGGTTGCGACCCGGGCCGAGAGTTCAGAGGTCGGCAAAGAGCGGCAGACCGGTTGGTGCAACGAGGTCGTGTCGGAGTACGAGCGCACCATCGCGTCGAACTACCCGTTCAACCGAGAGGGCCGCGATGTCGCGCTCGCCGACTTCAATGCGTTTTTCTCACCGGAGAAAGGCGCTTTGTGGGCGTACTACGAGACCGCGCTCAAGAAGGAGATCGTCTTGCGCGGTTCACGGTTTGAGCAGGCGGCGGTCGGGTCGGGATCGCGTCCCTACCGTAAGGAGGTTGTTTCGTTCCTGACTGCGTCGCGCGAACTGACCACTGCGATGTACTCGGCGGGTTCAGACAAGGCGGTCTCGGTCGAGTTTGACGTGCTCGTTCAGGGGACCCCAGGCGTCAAACAGATCAGCCTGACCATTGACGGTGAGGTCCTCCAGTACCGCAACGGACCGGAGAGCTGGACGACATTCCGGTGGCCAGGAGACGGCGCAGCAGGCGCGTCTCTGGAGGCTGTCAGCCACGTCAGCGCCGACAAAGCTGAGCAGGAGGGCGAATGGGGTCTGTTCCGGTTGCTCGAGGAGGCCAAGATCAAGGCACTGCCCGGCGGGCGCGTGTTCGTCGCAGAGTGGGACTTCACGAGCGGGGGCATCGGCCTCGTACGCCTGAAATTCCGCACGAAGCGGGTCGATACGCCCTTCTTTGGCGTGGGAGGGACGCGTCGCTTCATGACGATCTTCCGTACAAAGAATCTGTCGGTGCCACGCTCGGTGACCCGTGGCGCTCGGCGTTGTGAGCCCACCCGCGGCCGCTAGCGGCCGGTGTCTGCCCGTCTGCGGCCAGATAGAAACTAAGTTGCCTGGGTGGGTCGAGGTCGTGAATAGGGAGCAGACACGCACGTAGAACAGGTTGATGTACGGTGCAGAGCCCGACTACAACAAGACTTTCATTGCGCTTCATATCTACAATGCGTCGCTAGACCAGCAGGACAACGTCCCGTCGGCGCGATGGATTCCGACCGGGAAGCACATCGAAAAGAACCAGACCCCACAGGGTTATCTTTGCGACGCCTTCATGCTCGAGGAGTTCCCTTCACTGGGCTCGATGGACATGGGCGGCGGGGACAACACCCCTGGGAGCATGATCCTCCAGTTGAAGCAGCCAGACTCCGAGGTTGACATCAAACTCAGTGGAAACGCCGACGCGTGGATGATTGCCGTTATCCGCAACTGGAAGCAGGTTCAGACGGAGAAGCGTCTCTACGTCAACAACCGTCTCATGGTCCTCTGGTGCCGAGTCATGGCCGGCGTGACCAACAAGATGACCATCGGGCTTGAGGTCCACACCGCCGCCGAGAAAATCAACGACGGTGCCAAAGTCACGCTCGCCAGCGCGGACGCCATGAGCAACACCCGCCTGCAAAGCCAGGCCCTCGGACAGCGTTTGCCTGAGTCCATCGATCCCCCTTGCCGCACCGGGCCGCCAGCGGACCAGTGGAGCAACAACATCCTCTCGTAGCAAGCTGTTGCTGTGCGCGGCCTGCTACATCGAATCGCGTCGGACGACCCGGGCACGCCGCTTGAGACCGTTCAGTCGATTCTGGAGCACCTCGCCGCGATACTGAACACCGAGTGAGGGGACGGTCATACCCACCCCGAACTCGGTGTTTCGCTGAGCGAATTGCTGGCTCGATGGCCCAGTTCGCGCGCGGAGGTCCTGCGAGAACTCCGCGCGACGATCGAGAAACACGAGCCTCGGATGACTGACGTGCGTGTGAAGACGATTCCGGGCGACTCTTTTCGGCTCGCGGTGGTGATCTACGGCCGGATCGAGGGCCGGACCATGTGGATTCACACCGATCTAGCACCGACAGGGCTCGTGACCGTGCGAGAATGCGCCGACCCTGACGGCGCCTGATGAGGTCGGCGAAGGGATGCTGCGCCGTGCGGGCTAGAGCCCGTGTTTGCGGCGCCACCTCTGCAGACCCTCACGGTTGGGGTCCGCTTCGGGGCCGACCGTATTGTATTCCCGCATGGCCTCGTCTGCGAGCTCGCGAGCTCGGGTTCGGTCTTTTCGACTGAGCCATAGCGCCCGAGCGAGGGCTCCCCGAGAGTCCGCACGAATCAGCATGTCCCCGTTGGCGACGAGCCGGAGCGCTCGCTCGGCAAAGGGGATCGCTTCGGTGGGACGATCGCTCGCCACGAGGTTTCGCGCGAGGCCCATCAGTGGGTAGCTCAACTCAGGATCGTCGGGAGTACTGGTCGCCTCGAGCACGGCGAGCGACTGCGTGAGGTAGGCGTTGGCCTGGTCGAGGTCCCCGAGCGAGTCGGCGCAAATGCCGAGGTTGTACAGCGGCTGCGACGAGGTCGGGTGTTGGTCCCCCACGGTGGCACGCAGCACCTCGAGCTCCCGCGTAAACTCGACCTTGGCTTCGGCGTAGCGCTCTAAGCACATGAGCGCTCCGCCCAACCCGCTGTGCACGTAGGCGAGGTTGGGGTGCTCTCGCCCTAGGGCTCGGACGATCAAGTCACCTGCTTCGCGGTCGAGGCTCAGCGCCTCCTCATACCGTCCTTGCCTGATCCGCGCGTAGGCGAGGTTGTGCAGGCCAATGGCAATGTCAGGGTGTGAGGGCGGAAGGATTTCCCGACGGATGCGCAACGATTTTTCGGCGTACATCGCAGCCTCGTCCGGCCGCGCCAGCTCCGCTAGAACGGAGGCAAGCTGGCTGAACCCGGCGACTCGGTCCAGCTGATGTTCAGGACCGGCCTTCGCGTAGATCGCATCGGCCTGCATCAACAACGCGAGGGCTTCCTCTGGGCGCCCCAGAGCCACGGTCGTCGTCGCTAGGCTCACCATCCCCTCGGCCGTTCGCGGGTGGTCGTTCCCGAAGGTCGCGCGATAGATCGCGAGTTCCTCTTCCGCCAGGGCGTGGGCTTGCGCGGATTCACTGAGCTTGGACGCGAGGAACGCTTGGGCGTGGAGCACAGAAGCGACCACGGGATGCTGATTGCCAACTTGGCGGGCAAGCAGGAGAGCTCGGTCGAGGGCAACTTGGGCCTCCTCGAAACGCCCCCCTTCCTCGAGGGCGGCGCCAAGGTTTAGGATCGATTCTACGAGCTCGATGCTGTTCGAGCCGGCCAAACTCTCTCGGGCTGCGAGCGACTCTGCGTAGACGGCCGCGGCCGCACTGCCGTCCCCTTCGGCCAGGAGAACGGCCCCTCGCCGATCAAGCAATGTCGCGTGCAGCGCGGCGTCGCCGTTGTCGCTCTGCCCAGTCTCGGCGACGGCCAGCCAGCGTCGCCCAGCCTCGGTCTCGCCCCGCCCCGCCAGCGCGGTTGCCAGCTGGCCGGCGGCTTCGGCAGCCAAGGAGGTTCGCCCCCAGCGCGCTGCTCCAGCGTAGGCCTTGAGCAGCAGGCTCTCTTCGAGCGAGAGTTCGTCGAGGGCACCGGCGAGTTGCGCGCGTTCGAACGTGTAGTCCTGTGCGAGCGGCGGAAAGGCAAGCGCATCCACGCGGGTCTGGTGGCCCGAGATGGCTTCCTTTGCGCGCTCGAATTCCCCTGCGCGGCGCAGTGCAGCCGAGCGGGCGATCGCTTCCTGAAGGACCTCGACCTCCGCCGCGGATTCGCCGTGTGGTGTCACGAATCCTGCGAGCACGAAGTCCGCCTCGCCGCACAGCGCCACATCCGGGAGTTCCTCGGCGTTCAGCGCTGCGGTGCTGATCGCGGCGGGTGTCCCCTCGGCAACGACGTCCAGAAACGCGGTGAGCGCCCGTCGGCGTTGGGCGAGACAACCCAAGGTGGCGGCGGTGGTCGGTGACGCGACGCGCGACAGCGTCGCAACGCATGTCTGCGTTCGTAGCTCGGCCCACCGCGCCACGTAGGGATCGATCACCCGCTCCAACTGTTTCCATGACGTCTCCGCAAAAGGGACGGCGCTGCCGAGGACCGCGTCACGCAGTTGTGGCGTGCGCTCGGCTCCCCATATGCTGTCGAGCTCGG
>JAESSZ010001073.1 GCA_016763875.1 Nannocystaceae bacterium | reverse complement strand
GAAGGCCAGCGCGTTCTCGCCGTTCTTCACTTTATACAACGGATCGTTGCCGTCCACCGCCTCGCCCTCGAACTCGACGATCTCCTCGAGTCCCAGTTCATCGAGGTCTAAGATGAGTTCGACCGACGCGTCCTCGGCAGCGACTGCCTTTCCTGCACCGGGAACCGGCACGGGGGTGCCTGGCGGTACACCGGCCGCCGTCGGCCCCTTGGCCGCGACCTCCGAAATCGCCCGAATCGCACTGAGTTCCGCAGATGCTTCGTCAACCACGGCAGAGAGCGAGAGTTCCTCGGTGACGCGCTTGGGTACGGCACCCGGTGACGAAAGATCGATCTTGGGCTTCGTTGGCGACGGGATGATGCCGAGCAGCTCGCTGACATCGAGGCCAGCCTGACGCCACTGCTCCAGATCTCGAAGTTCGGGCGGTGGCAAAATCGGAAGTAGCACCGGGTCCCTGGGGACGGGCGGCGTAGTGTACGTGCCGGTTTGCTCCGCCAGCCGCCAAAGGGCCGCGTGCGTATCGTCCAACTCACCCTCGCGTGGCGGGAGTGTCGGGTCGCGCCGCCATGCGCCGAGTCGAGCACGCAGCGCGTACTCCGGTCGCTCCAGTGGCCCTTCGTAGTGCTGAGCGATGCGCTTGAGCAGTCGAGCCTGCCGCGCGTTGTCGGCCTTTGCATTTTCGAGTTGCCACGCGGGGAGCAGCAAAAAAACGTGCCACAGGTCGTGTTCGTCCGCGAGGCGCTCAAGCTCGACCAGAGCCTGGTCGAGCTCGGGTTCGATGCGTAGCACTCGCATCCACTCAGCCATGGCACCACGCGGGTCAGAGAGCTTTTCTTCTCGTGTGGTCGCGCGTTCTTCGAGCAGTCGGAGCTTGTCCTCGCGATCGCCGACCTTGGCCAGAAGTCGTTGCAGCACTGCGATCAGCAGAAGGGAGCCCAGCGCGGGGAACTCGCCGCTGCGCAACTCGTCGATCTTGTCGGCGAGTTCGCGGATGTCCGGCAGCAGTACCTGGCCGCCCGAGTCGTGCGGAAGGCCGGAGGCGAGCACTCGCAATGCGCCGAGCGGGTCGTCCATGCGTTCGTCGAACACGCGCGCGGCTTCTCGTAGGGAGATCAGTCCTGGCGTCGCACTATCCCCACCAACGGCGCCACTAAAGGCGTCCTTGGCTCGGGTGAGGTGGTGCTGCGCCAGTTGCTGCCACAGGCGGTGGCGCTCGGCGAGTCCGAGCAGTCGGTCGAAGCAGTCGCGGGCCAAACCATCGTCACTGTTGCGAAGATCGGTCCAGGCCTGCTGCAGCCATTCGAACGCCTTTTCGGGGTCGTCCAGCTCCTCTTCGTAGATTCGGGCGATCGCGGCCGACGCGTCGTAGCGGCCAATGTCGGTCACCGCTCGATCGAGTCGGCCGCCATACAACTCGATGATCGGCTGCCACAACTTGTGCTCCTGCGCCGTCTCTTCGAGCTTCTTGGCGATCGCTTCGTCGCCGGGGCGGTGCCTATGGGCGCGTTGAAGGAGTCCGACGGATCGGCTCGGGTTCCCCAGTCGGTCCAGCGCGATGTCCGACGCCTCAAGGAGGCGGGCAACGATGTCGAAAGCGTCCGAGGCGACGGCCCCACGCTCGGTCTGTTGCTCGATCTCGGTGTCGATGACTTCGAGCATCGCGTCCCACTTGTTGTGGTCCTTCGCCAGGCGCCGCAGTAGCGCATTGCCCTGGGCTTGCTCCTCGCGGTCGTGCTGCAACGCGACGAAATATGCCTTTTGGGCCCACTCAAACGCCCGGTCCACATCGCCCAACTGTTTCTCGGCGAGCACGGTGGCTTCGAAGCCAACTTCGATCTGAGTGGCGATGTCGCTGGCCGTGGCCATCGCGAGGAATCGTTCTTCGAGCAGCCCGAGCAGTTCGGGCCAAAGCGAATGGTCCTTCGCGACGCGCCGCGCCTCTGAGAGCGTGTCGCTGTCGCCTTGGTCGATGGCGACGGCCGTTCGCAGGTGCGCCATGGCGAGGCCCGGGTCCGACATCTTTTGCTCGGCGATATCCGCCATCTCTCGGAGCGTCGAGATTTTCACCGACGTTGCCGCTGCCAGCTCATTGCGGCGCTGCAACGTTGCCAGCGCACCGGAGAACTCGCCGACCTCGGTCTGCAGGGTTGCCATCGTTTGCAACCCGTCGAGGTCGTCGGAGAACTCGGCCACGAACCGCGAGTAGGCGGCGAGGGCGGCCGGCTTGTCGTCGAGTCTGTGCTGCCAGGTGTCGGCGATGGCGTCGTACAGCGCTCGGCGATCTCCGGGGGACTCGGTCGCCAGCAGCACAAGCTCCGCTTGTCGCACGACATCGCGCCAGCGCTTCGAGCGTTCGTACAGTTCAAGCAACGTCCGGGCGACCTCCGGGTTGCCCAGCCCGATGTCTTTGCTCGAGGCTTCGAGCACGTCGATCGCCGATTTCGAATCGTCGAGTTGATCGGCGAGGATCTCCGACCGTTCCCAAGAGATCCGAAACGCATCGTCGTCGGTCTCGGCGAGGTCCTGCAGCTTGCCCAGCACGCCCACGAGCGGTTTCCAGGACTCGGCATCGCGATACAGGCGCACGAGGGCCTCCAGTGCCCCACGGTGATCAGGTCGCGAGCCCAGCACCTGCTCGAACGCCGTCCGCGCGAGATCGGAGTCATCCAGCGATGACTCCGCCAATTGCGCCAGCCGCAGCAAGTAGTCGACCTGACGGACGACCGGCGTCTCGCTCGACGCTGCCGCCTTGCGAACGAGCGTGCCGAGTTCTTCGTAGCGCGCGGCCGCCTCATACATCGCGACCATGCGGTCGATGACTTCGAGGTTTTCGGGCAGCAGTGAGAGCAACTCCGACCAAATCGTCGCGGCTCGGTCTTCGTCGCCCACGTCGCGCTCGGCGACCCGTGCCATGCGGCGCAGGATCTTCATGCGCGAGTCCTTGCCTGTGGCTTTGGCGAGTTCGCGCTCGAGGGCGGCGAGCAGGTCTTCGTACTGGCCTTGCTCCTCGAAGATCTGCTGTTGGCGATACATCGCCTCCTTGTCGGAAGCGGTGTGCTCAAGAATCTGCTCGCACGCCCACAGCGCGTCGTCGGGGGCCGACAACTCGTGGTGCCACAACTCGGCCATCCGCCGGAGCAGCGCGATACGCTCCGTGTTGCTGCGCGAGCGTTCGTACTGCTCACGCAGCATTTCGACGACGCGAGGATAGTCCCCGGCACGGTCGTACAGCGCAGTGAGAGCGCGTGTCGCCTGCACGTCGTTGGGCGAGAGCTCTAGGATCTCGTTGTAGAGCTCGATGGCACGGGTCGGGTTGACCTGGCGGTCGCGGTAGACCTGCGTGAGTCGCTTGAGGATGTCGAGACGTTTGCGAGGGTCAACGGTCCGTTCGAGTTCGGCCTCTTGAACCCGCACCATGTTGTCCCACATGCGGGCACGCTTCTCG
>JAESSZ010001072.1 GCA_016763875.1 Nannocystaceae bacterium | reverse complement strand
TCATCGAGTATTTCGGCACCTCCGAAGATTGGATCTGGTCGGAGCTCGGTCACCCGTGCATCTCTCAGATCCCCGCCAGTCTCGACATCACCGGTTCCAACGACGCGTGCGCCTCCGAGGATGGCGCTCTCGACATGATGGGGAATCTGCACGAGTGGACGAGCGAGCCGGCGGGAACGTTCCGCGGTGGCTTCTATGCCGACACCGAGATCAACGGCCCGGGCTGCCTCTACGCCACCACAGCGCACAACGTCCAACACTGGGACTACTCCACGGGCTTCCGCTGCTGCGCAGATTAGCTTTCGGTCCAGGTGAAACTGGTCAGCGGTCATCGTCACCGAGCGAGCTTGGGCGGCTACCAGTCCACGCGAAAACCAAGCGACGGGAAAATCGGCAGGCCGATAGACGCGGTCTTGTTTCGATAGCCCCGAAACCCGTACGAGTAGGCCTCGACGTTCTGTCGGTTGTAGACGTTTTGGATGTCGAGATACAGAGTCATGGAGGCGCGCTGGCGATACCAAACCTTGTCGACACGGATATCCAGCTGATGAAACGTTGGAAAACGAGCCTCGTTCGGTCGGCCAAGCAGTGGTTGCTGCAGATCCCCCGGACCGTCAATCACCCCGACGATGTCTGTGTACGGCGAGCCACTGACCAGCCGAAACCGTCCACCCAGGCGGAAACGACGCGGGAGTCGGTAGCTGGCGACCAACGCGAAGATATGACGCTGGTCAAACGCGCCCGGGAAACGCGGTGGGACGTCGGGGACGTCATCGGGGACACGAAGTTCACTACGCGACAATGTGTATGAGAGCCAGCCATACAGTGCACGCCTAGGTTGCCGACGAATGATCGCCTCGAGCCCGTAGTCGACGCTGACTGCATCCGGATGCGTCACGACGTCTGTCCCAAGCCCCCCGATGAGCTCGACGTGTTTGTCGAACGTGTTGTTGTCGCGCAGTCGGCCGTAGGCGCCCAACTCAAGCAGCCACAACGGGCTTGGGGTCACGCTCAACGCAGCGCTGGTCTGGGCCGCACGGGCCACACGCACGCTTTGCTCGGGGGCAAACCCTGCGGTCGGTTCCAGCTGTGCGAACGCAGCGGGGAGCACCACCCGATTCACCAGTGACGACACCAGTTCGAGTCGGTTGCCGCGCTGGGGGATGTCCGGCTGCGAATACAATCCGGCGCCAAAAGACAATGCGACGCGGTCGCCGATTGACCACCGCCCAGCGAGTCGGGGATCTGCAGCAACCTTGGCCTGCGGGCCAGCGGTGAACGTCGACACTCGAATTCCTGGCCACAGCGTGACCCGTCCGAACCGGATGTCGGCCGTCGAGTAGACCCCCAGTGTGGACTGAACACCGCTGGTGTAGCGCGTCTGTGTTTCGAACGAGCCTGGATCCGCCGACAGTACAGGCTCGGCTTGCTGGGCACGGTAGGGATCGATCTCTCCGTCTACACCGACCATCAGCGACGCTCGTGGACTCAGCTTGCGTTCCGCTTCTGCGCGCCAGCTGACGAAGAGGTCATCGCGCTGAGCGTGGGTCTGTTCCTGAACCTCGATCACGTTGTGCTCGTAGCGTAGCGATGGGGAGAACAACAAACGCCATGGCCCGTGGCGTCGCTTGAATACGAGGTCCACGCGGTGAAACTGGGCACCAAAGCGAAACGGTCTCACCTCTTCCATTCCCTCGCGCTGAATGTCGATTCGGTCGATACCGCCGAGCATCCGGATCTGTACGCGACGCCCGGGCAGCTCGAACAAAGCCTGGTAGTCCGAGTATTGCGGCAGCGTGAACCCGATCTCTGCGATCTTCCCCGCGACCCTGAGCGGTGCGTCGATCCATGACCTCTGGGCTCCGATTAGAAACGCACCCTTGCCAATGGGTCCCCGCACGAGCGCCGCGCCACCAGCAAGATCGATGTCGGCGTAGCCGTGCAGTTTGTCCCGCGACAGCTGCCGCGGGACGATCGCCACAACCCCACCCGTGGTGCTGCCGTAACGCGCGGGCGCATTGCTCGGCAAAAACTCGATTCGATCAATGGCATCGGCCGGCACCACCGACGACAGCCCGGTCACATGAAATGCTCGGGGCAGGGCGTGCTCACCAAAAAACACGCGCGACTGATTAGGGGCCGCCCCTCGCAGCACAAGAACCCCGAGGCCGCCGGGGGTTCGCGCAACCCCAGGGAAGTTCTGCAGCGCGCGCAAAGGGTCGCCTTGTGTCCCGGGCAACGTCCGGATCTCTTCAGCCGACAACTCGCGCGTTGTGACTCGGCCGGGCTCCGGCGGGCGTGGGGCCTTCACGACAGTCCGGTAGACGGTGTGGGTGGCAGGCGTGAGGTAGACGGACAGACGCTTGTTGTTGCGTAGCGGCAGTTCAACGATCTGTTCCAGCCGCTCGTAGCCTGGGGCAAGCACGATGAGTCGGAGTCTCCGGCTCGGTGGAGCCTCGAACTCGAATCCTCCCTCGTCATCGGACTCGGTCTGGACCGCTGCGGTTGGATCGGCGCTCGCGTCCAAGTGTTGGTGGCGACGAAGACGACCGGCACGCCCCGTGGTGGGCTCAACGATTAGCAACAGGTGTGCGCCCGCGATAGCGCGGCCGTTTCCACCCTCCGTCACGATTCCGCGAAACGACGCCTGACTGCGGGAGTCTGCGCCCGTGTCGTGGGGCGATGGCGACGCCACCCCCGCGAGCGCAAGTGCGTGCACGAGCAGAGTCGCAGCCAGCATGGCTCCTAGTCCTGAACCTCGAACTTGAATGACCGCCAGTCGATGCCACCGCGGGAGTCCGATAGCACGACGATGGTTTCAAAACGTTCGCCGGGTTCTCCCGTTCGGACGTCGGACAGACCCGACGCTTCACCGCCAGTCCAAAACACGAGGCCAGCCAACCCCTCGTGAAACAACGGGAGGCTGCCCTGGGCAAGGGCAGAGGGCAGAACGTACTGCTGTCTGTCCCTCTGGTCGCTCAGCGCCAGCGCAAGAAAATCTGTTCGTGGCGGCACGAGCGTGGCCTCTGACGTTGCCGTGATCTCGACGCCGAACGATCCATCGGCGAGACGCTCTCTCAGCGCAAGCCCGACTATTTCCGGATGAAACCCTGGCTGCGCGTCGGCAGCCGCGATCGCCAGGACCTCTGGCGCCAGCCAGGACAAGTCGCCGCCGGCCGCGGTTGCCGACCGAATCAGAGGGCCGACGGGCCCCAGCGGGATCGAAGTCCAACCCAGGACACAGCCTTCGAACGACTCACGAGCCGTGAACTTGAACTCCTGAACACACTCATCGGTAGAGCGTGCACCGGGTACCCCGGCGACGACAAGAACGCCGATAGTGAACACAACATCGTCCGACGCATCGAGCGCTGGGATCATGAGCTGGGGCCGAGCGACCTGTTCGAGCTCACACACCTCGACACTTGGATCTCCGAGCAAACACGACGGGACCTCGTGGTCGCCAAGCGTGCATTGAAAGGACGGGCAAACGAACCATCGAGGGTCGAAGTCGTCGCTGTTTCGGATACCCGTCGCATCCGCGATCATGATTTGCAGTTCGATCGTGTCTTGCGGCAGCGGCTGCGAACGCACGCGGTCCGCTGGGATGGGAATCAAATCGACGGAGTTTGGCCCCTCCTCGATGATCTCGACCCGAATCGCCAGAGCACGCGGGTTGGTGAGGATGCGCGACGCGTTCGCGGTTTCGCCACACCCAGCCGCACACAGGAGCACAGCGGCGCTCGCCCCCACCGAACCCAGGCTCTGTCGCACAAGTGCATGTTCGCCGGCCAATATCGCTAGCGCAAGGTCACTGGGATGAGCGGCTCGGGAGGCAGGCTATTGTCCCATGCGTGTATCGCAGGGGCGGCGCGGCGCGTACGATTCACCACAGGATCGCCCCCCGTGCGGACAAACCCATCGCTGCCGTCCCATTGGCACCACGTCACTGGCGTCGTCTGTGTCGCGGCGGCGGCATGCCTCCCCGCGGCGCAGCACGCTCCCAAAGACGAGCC
>JAESSZ010001071.1 GCA_016763875.1 Nannocystaceae bacterium | reverse complement strand
GGATCCGCTCCCGTTTGGCTGGCTCGCGCTCGCTGCTGTCGCCATCCTTGCGGCCGGGTACGGGGGCCTTCGTCTTCGTTCTCGCGCTCATTGTCGCGGATAGACCACCCCGGCACGGCGCCAGGACGGTCTCGGGTCTCTCTCAGCGTTCCCTCAGGGCGTTATCCCTCTGTCAGCACTTGCAGAAAGCCGTCGTAGTCGCCGCCCGGGCCGTCTCGACGGTCGCGCGCGTCCTGGAAGAGGTACGCGGGTTCCCCCTCGTCGACCGACGAAGGGTCCACCGAATCGATGTCGGTAAAGTAGAGGTACGCCGAGGTGTCCTCGATGAGCGTGCCCTGATCGTTGTCGACTAGCGCACCAACCCCGTAGTCGTACGAGTAGTCCACGTTGTCGGCGAACTCGGTCCACTCCAGACCAACGTCGGTGCCATCGTACCAAAACCCCTTGTACCAACTGCTATTGAGCGGACCGGTCCACGACTGCCCCTGCAGATAGAGCTGCCCGTCGCGCGCCTCGATCCCCTTCACGCTGTGGAACCCGATCTCCTCGGCGCCCTTGCCCGTGTAGTAGATAGCGCTCCACTCGAGCTCGCCGTCGGTCGTCACCTTGAGCAGCGGCGCCTCGCCGTACGAGGACAGCCCACTCACGGCGATCGCCCCGCCAGCGTACAGCGCTCCGTCTCGATACACGATCACCTGCGAGCGTGTTCGCGACGAAGGCAAGTTGCCCAGCTGCCGATTCCACAGCGCCTCACCATCGGAGTCCAGGCAGAACATGTGGAACATGTTTTGGGTGCTCGTACCTCGGCCCAGCCCACACACGTTGCCTTCCGCCGTGGTCAGGGCTCGGATCCGCGTCCCGGTAAATCCAAGGTCGATTCGGTTGCTCCAGTCCAGCGTGAGGCTGTTGGACTCCAACCCGGACAAACCGGCGACGAATGCCCGAGCACCCTTGCCGCCAATGTAGATCCGGTCGCCGTCGACCGCGATCGACAGTGCTTCTTGGGTTCCCCCCGAGTCGATCTGGAATACCGTGTTGAACAGCAAATCGCCGGTCTCGGCGTTGAGTCCAACGATCGGGATCCCATTGCCCGCGGCATTGCTGCCTCCGGTGAACCCGGTAAGAATGACCTTGCCGTCCGTCAGTACCATCGCCTGAAAGTTGGCGACGTCGTTGGCTTGCGCCGGAAACTCAGGGTCGGCGACCCAACCCCGCGACCACAACACGTTGCCGTCCGAGTCGAATTTGACCACCGTCGCCTGGGTGAAATCGGAGTTGGCCGAGGTGCCCACGTTGGTGACGACAAACAGGTTGTCGTCGCCGTCGACCGCTGCCACGTGCGCGCTGCCGAAGTCGGCGGTCTCGTCCGAGACTTGCAGGATCTTCGCGTCGACATTTTGGGCGCCATCAAGGCCTTCGATCAGCTTCATCCAGCCCCATGAGCCATCGGCTTCGCGCTTGACTATTGAGGTGACCTCGGCAAAACCAGCGGGCCCGACGTTACGGCCAATCGAGTACATCGCATTTGTGCTGTCGACGATTCCGGGCTCGTGCGACTCGTTGCTCATGGCGGAGACGATCTCGCCCCCCAGATTCGTCAAGGCGCCGAAGCGTACGTCCTCGTCGATCTGGAAATGGGTTGAGAAGTTGAGCAGTGGGGTCTCCGAACCGCGACCGGTCATTGTGACCAAGTAGTCGTCGCCTTGTTCGGTGGAGAGCACAAGGCAGGCTTCGCGTGCGCCGCTGGCCGCCGGTTTGAGCTCGACGTAGAAGCTGAGCGGGGAGTCAGCAGTGATGGTCTCGCCGACGTATTCATCCTCGGACAGCGTCGGGAGCGCGAGATCCTTGTCGCTCAGGAGCGTCCACTCGAGTTCCTGGCCATCGGCGCCGCCGGGGATCAGCTGGAGGTCCGACACGGTGATCGCATCGCCCCCGTCGTTGACGAAACTAATGTTGTCTTGGAACATGGAGAAGATAGCGACGCTATCGTCGTCGCTGATCCCCATGTGGTAGGTGCCGCAATGTGCGGTCGCGTCTGCACCCGCGCTCTTGTGGAACTCGAGGCCCGATGGTGGCGCGCCCGCCATGTCGCCGCACAGCTCCTCGCACGGATTGACGGCCGTGACGCCACCGGTGTCGGCGTCGGTCTCGGTGCCCGTGTCGTCGTCCGTGCCGGTGCCGTCGGCCGGACCGGACGACGAGCCTGACTCGTTGTTCCCTGAGGTGTCACCGCCTGTGGTGGAGTCGGTCGCGGACGCTCCGGTCTCGCCGTCGTCGTCGGCGGACGTGCAGCCGAGGAGGCCGAGGCTGAGGGTGACGAGGAGCGGGGTCAGGCTAATGGACGAGGATTTCATGGGATGCAGTTCGGTGGATTCGGGCAAAGCACCGGGGGAAACGGCGGCTTGCGGCTGAGCACCTCACTTTCGGCGAAGGGTTTTTGGTCACAGTGGTGCGTGGGACGAGGAACGGCGTTCCGGAGCCGGAGAGGCGCGTAAGCGGTCCCCTACTGGGCCTCCTTTGCGCTGGGACCTTGGCCGCGTCGTCCCCGCTTGCCGCGCTTGTGGTGACCACCGCGTAGCGCCCCAACGCCTCGACGTTCGATGATCTTGGCGAACAGCGCCCGCTGCTCCGGGGTCAGGATCGCGTGAACCTCCATCAATGCGCCAGTCGCAATGCTCGTCATCGCGGTTCGGTGCCCGGCGACCGCCGCCTGCAAACGCGCGAGTTCAGCCTCGTCGGGTGCATCCCCAGCCCACAGCGACGCCATCTCGCGCTGCAGCCTCTGGATCGCTTCGCGGTCCGCCTTGGTGTCGTCGCGCAGCTCGCCAATAATCGTACGTAGCCGGTCGCGCTGATCTTCGCTGCATTCGAGCTTGGCACAGATGCCATGGCGCCTCGCTGACTTGTCGCCGCCTCCGTCTCCGCCCGGCGCCGCCGCTGCGATCCCGCCGAAGCCAAGCAATGCAACGCCCGCCAATAGTGGGACCACAGCGCACGCGCGAAGCAGCCAGGGACGGTTGGTCGTACGAGGAACCCGATGTCGTGAATGTCGTGTCATCACTTCCCATTGTGACGAATCAGCGGCCAAACTCCGTCTGCGTGCCGTGGGCGCCCAGTAAAAGACATGTAAACCGAGCCGCCGCTAGTCGGCCTTCGACTGCTACGCTAGCGAGGTCGCACCTACATGTCGCGCAGCACTGCACCACCGGGCACCTCGGAGCAAAGCAAGCGCTGGCTCAGAGGCGTCCGCGCTCACGTCAAGGCCCGCCTGTTTGGCGCCAGCGACGACGTGAACGTGGGAGCGGCTCAAACCTTCGCGGCCAGCGACAGCAGCCCGGCCAAACGAACGCTCATGGTCGAGCCCTCGCGGATCGGCCGTTTCGTCGTGATCAAGCGAATCGGACAAGGCGGCATGGGGGTCATTTACGCCGCGTACGACGATCTGTTGGACCGAAAGGTCGCCGTCAAACTTCTACGTCCAGACGGCGACCTTGGTCCGGGTACCGACGGCCGCGCGCGCCTCATGAGAGAAGCCCAGGCGCTCGCTCGCCTCTCACATGAATCAGTCATCGCGGTCTACGACGTCGGCACGTACGAAGACCAAGTCTACGTGGCGATGGAGTTCGTGGACGGCAGCACGTTGGGCGCGTGGCAAAGCGAACTCAATCGTCGGTGGCGCGAGATCCTCGATACCTACCTCGCCTCGGGACGCGGACTGGCGGCAGCGCACGCGGCTGGCATCGTGCACCGAGACTTCAAGCCCGACAACGTCTTGGTCCGCAAGGATGGCGCCGTTCGGGTGGTCGACTTCGGTCTTGCACGTCGCGAGCACGAGGGCCCCACCCCCAAGGACGAAGTGCTCACCGCGCTCGGCGACGGCAGCGGAGAGATCCGCATCGAGCTCGCCGACCTGGTGACATCGACGATTGTTGCCACTGAGCAGTCCCCACCGGGTCCTGCCTTGACGCGAACAGGGGTGATCATGGGAACCCCCGCGTACATGGCCCCCGAACAGCATCTGGGGATCCGTGCCGACGCACGATCCGATCAGTTCTCGTATTGTGTTGCGCTGTACGAAGCGCTGTACGGGTTTCGACCATTCCCGGGCGCCGACCTGCCGACACTGCGTAAAAACGTGCTGACCGGCAACCTTCAAGACCCGCCGAAGTACACGGACATCCCGCCCCGTGTTCACGCGGTGCTGGCCCGCGGTCTCTCGGTTAGCCCGGACCTGCGCCACGCGAGCATGGAGTCGTTGCTCGAGGCGCTCATCGACGACCCTCGACAACGCATTTGGCGAGCGATCGTCGGCGTCGCTGTCGTCATTGTGCTGGCGGTGGGCATGTGGATGTACTCGGTCGACCGTGAGGCTCGGGCCGTGCGCGCCGAGGGCCAGGCCCTGCGGCAGCGATTCGAGAAGGCCAGGGTCGTCAACGCCGAAGCTGAGCTCAAACGTGCTCAGGGCCGCAGCGTGTCGGAGAAATGGGACGATCTGTTGCTGTCGTACGCCAGAGAACTCGTCGCCACCGATCCAACCCGCGCTGTGGCTGCGCTCAAACACCTCTCCCCCACGAGCGACACCTGGCTTCCCGGCGCCCGCACAATCGCTGCCGATGCGCTGCGCAGAGGCATCATCCATCGCACGCTTCGTGGCCCGGGCACGGCGGGACTGGGCCGCATCGACAGTTTGGTGTTTTCTAAGAGCGGGGAGCTCTTCTTCGCCGGAGCGTCCGGAGTTGTCCGACGCTGGCGGCGCGGAGATACGATGGCAACGGAGGTCGGCCGAACCGAGTCACCGATCCGCGGTCTGGCCGTCGACGATACCGCGTCCAAGGTCGTCGCTGTCTGCGCCGACGGGACGACGTACCTGTGGAACCTCGTCGTCGACAACGTGCGAGTGCTGCAGGCGCTGGACGGACCCCTGACCACGGTCGCGATCGCTGGCGACGGGTTGCAGTTCGCGACCGGATCCAAGGACGGCGCCGTGCGGATCTGGGCCTGGAATGGCGTCTCGCAGCGAGTCATCCGCGAGCACCGGGCGGCAGTACACGGTCTGGACATCTCGACCGACAACACGATGATGGCTTCGGGGTCCGAGGACGGCAACGTCATACTCTGGTACCTCGACCGCAGGACTCACCTGGAACTCAGCGACCACAATACCGGCGTGGGGCAGGTGTTTTTCAGGGACGCCGACCGCACGTTGGTCTCGGTCGCGGAAGACGGCGAAGTCCGGCAGTGGGTTACCGAGTCGGGCGAAGGTAGGGTCCGCCTCGACCTCAATCCGGTGCGAGGCCTGACCGACGCCAATGCCCGCGGTGTCTCGCTGGCCATCAACACCGACCAGCGCGCGGTGCTTATCGCCACAGGAGGAGAACGCGTCCTGCTCGAAGGCGTCCCGGGGGCCGTGACCGCAGCGGGACTCGCCCGCGACGGCACGCTCGCTGCCGTCGCGTCCGGCGACGGGTCGGTTCTGATCTGGCAGCTGGCCACGGGCAGTACGTCGGCGATGTTCCCCGACGGCTCTCAAGTTATTGATGCCGGAGGCTCACTCACAGCGATTGCCTGGGATCCTCGCGGGCAACGCCTGGCGACAGGCACACGCAACGGATCGGTCGACCTGTGGGGTCCCGACGGTACCCATTCGCGACAACTCGGCCAGATCGCGCGTGGCGTGGTGGCGCTATCGTTCTCTCCCGACAGCCACACCGTCGCAGGCATCGACTCAAAGGGCGTGCTCCTGGTTTGGCCCGTCACCGACGCGCCTCGTCCGCATCTTGCGACGCCAGTCGGGCAACGTATTCGGTCCG
Organism: Nannocystaceae bacterium; assembly: GCA_016763875.1. Lineage (GTDB taxonomy): Bacteria > Myxococcota_A > Polyangia > Nannocystales > Nannocystaceae > JAESSZ01. The sequence continues at coordinate 3,660 of JAESSZ010001071.1, read as the reverse complement.
TGCTTGCCTGGTCTCCCGACGGCACCGAAGTCGCGGCCATCGAATGCCAGAGCCGTTGCACAATAGCGGTACATCGCCTCGATGGCAGCGTCCGACTGCGCCTCGCGGAGACCCCTCGCCCGGCCGACAGGTTGCGGTACTCGCAAGATGGGCGCTGGCTCGTTTCGGAGCATGACGATGGCCCGCGGCTGTGGGATGTCAAAAGCGGTACGGCCGTGCCGCTTTCGTGGCCCGAGGACGCACGCGATGCGGCCAGCCCACGCGGCCAACCGGGCCCTCGTATCGCGTTCGTGTTTACGCCAGACGGCGACAACGTTCGTTTCGCGACCGCGACTTCCGAACGCAACAATGCCGGCAGAAGGGTCGCGACGACCCTGCGAGTTTGGCAAGCCAGCATTGCGTCGGGCGATGTGCACTTGCTGTTTGAGGAACCCGAACTCTCGTTGCTGCTGTCGGACGACGACTTCGTGACACTGCTGCTGCGGACACACGACGGACGCACGCTGCTGTGGACCCTCGACGACGACACCATGCAGCTGCTGCCGCCCGTTCCCCTGGGCTACGACCGCCTGGTGCTGGCGCCTAACCGCGAGGCGCTGTTGCTGCTCCCCGACGATCAATCGCGGCGCCAACCTCTGTGGATACACGTCGAGACCGGCCAGTCGCGCGAGTTTCCGCGGCTGCACGATCCTGTCGCATGGTCCTCGCACGGCGTCATCGTGGACGTTGCTCGCCCATCGGAACTTCGCTTGTGGCTGGACGCCACACCAGACTCCGCCGAAACGTTCCTAGTCTGGCTCGATGCCACGACCGATCACGTCATCGACGCCGCGAGCATCCGATAATCCCAGCCGATAGCCCCGGCCGGCAATGCGCGCTACCGGCTTTGGTAGTACGCGCCCTGGCCGCCGACGAACATGATTCCGGATCGGCCCAGGTTCACATCGGCGAAGCTGCTGCGAAACTGCATCATGAAGTTCTTGCGCGCGGGCAACCCGACCCTGGGGGCGTGCGACGGCTCGGCAGCTTGCCCTGGGCCTTCGCGGCGCAACCAGGTCGGACAACCACCCAAACGCGCGGGCGCCTGCCGGATCGCGGCATACAATGGGATGAGTTTTGGGTCGCAGCCGACGACACCACGCGGAACGTCGAACACGTCGCCAGGGACATCAACCGGCTGCATCGTGAACCGGCGACTCCATCGCTGGAGCGAGCGGCGCGGTAGCGGCCCCTGATACAGGCCGTTGGCGACCTGCTGCTCGCTGAGAAAAACGACTGAAGTGTGCGCATTGCCCTCGCCACACGCACGGTGGTAGCCGGCATTGCTAATGAAGAGCAGCATGGCCCGAGCGTCGCGGGGCGCCCCGATGACTCGGATACCGCGAAGGTCCACCGTGAACACGTGCTCCATTCGCGTGTCGCGCGGATCCCAGTCATCCACGCAGTCCGCCTCCGCCAACAGCTCGCCGAGCTTGGCGTAGGTTGGCCACAACTCCGGGCCCAAACCGATCGGCGGACCGAACACACGATTGAGGCAATCGGTGGGCGGGGCGGTCTCGAGGTCAGGGAAGTACAGGCGGAGGTTGCGCTCGCTGTCGCCGAACCCGTCGGCCAGGCTTCGAATCTGCTCAATGTAGGGTGCAACCATCATTCGCCTCACCCCCACTGACGAAACTTAGGCGCCAAGGTTGCCGAATCAAGAGATGCGGTGCCTCACATAACCTCACCGCGCCCGTAGATCGTCGTTTTCTGGCTTTGTACGGCCCATGACGGCAGCATGGCCAACCATGGCCGATCCAGACCGCTACCGAGACCACGGCCTGCTGGCCATGCGCGTTGGCCTTGGCGTGATGTTCGTGAGCCACGGATGGCCGAAACTCGCTGGCGGCGCCGCCCAGTGGGCCAAGTTGGGCAAGTCGATGAAGTACCTCGGCATCGACTTCGCGCCTGAGATCTGGGGCTTCATGGCCGGGATCAGTGAACTGGCGGGCGGGATCTTGCTCGCGCTGGGCCTGCTGTTTCGGCCCGCCTGTCTGGCGCTGCTGGGTACAATGATCGTCGCCGCGATGTCGCATCTCGGCCGTGGTCAGCCGCTCGTTCAGGCCAGCCACGCCATCGAAGCGGGCATCGTCTTCTTTGCCCTCTTCTTTGTCGGGCCCGGTGCGTACGCACTGGACGCACGCCGCGGCAAATAGCGCCCGCGCTCAGCGGCGATTGAGGGTGAACCCCAATCCTGCCGTCAGCTCGATCGAATGCGCCACGCCATCGGCGATGCCGCGTTGCGACGATAGTGTGTCCCGTGCCTCGAACCGCAACATCACCCGTCGCGACACGAAGAACTTGAGACCCCCGCCGTAGTGGAAGGCACCGTCGACATCGTTTCCAACGGCGTCCCGATCGCTGGCAACCCCGAAGGCGCCGAAGCCGGCCAGGACGTACGGCGTAGTGTTCCAGAGCCCAACCTGGCCCAGCAGCTGTCCGCGTGCGACCCACATCGTGGTCCGATCACCACCCGCCGAACTCGGTATCACAGCACCGTCGAACTCAAACGCCAAGAACCGCAAGGGCGCAAAACTGACGCGTGGTCCCGTGATAAGCGCGACCGACTGCTGCTTTTGGTAGCCGAAGTCCTCCCGGTCGAGGGTGAATTCGAATAGCTCCAACTGCGGGTGTGGGAAAAAGACCCCGCCGAAGACGCCGATCTCCACCAGGTTGCGGGTTGGCGCGTGGCGCTTGATCCACGGGTCGCTCTTTTCGCCGTTGGCCAACTCCGCAGCCGGGCCCTCGCCTGCCACGGCGACCGTGAAACTCGCGACCCCAAGCGTGACCTTGTCCTCGCCCGTACCCGACACAAGTCGAAGTTCACCGGTCCGCGGTGCTTTGGCCGACGCGGTGACCGACGCGGTCAGTTTGCCCTGATCGTCGAGGTCAAGATCCGAAACCGTCACGCCGCTGGGGGCGTCGATACGCAACGTCTTGGGCACGCCCGCGGGCGAAGACAACTGCAGCGTCAACGCAGCGGCCTCCCCCAACGCCAACGTGATGCCCTTGGTCCCCCCCACGCTCGGCGCCACTTTGAGCGCCTGCACGACCACCGAAAAGCCAGGTACCGCCCGCCCAGCTTCGTCCTGGCACGCAACGACCTGCTCCCCGACCGCCATCGCGATGGGCGCCGTACTCAACTCGCCATTGCCGAAGGCACACTGCAGGCCCGCGGGAGCCGTAAGCGCCGTACCCACAAGCAACGGGATCGGCTTGGGTACCGTCGGTTCTTCGGTCGCCGCGGGAATCGCGATGGGTGCCCCACCCGTGCCCACCAGCGCAGTCTCGCGCAACTCAGCGTGGAGCATTCGACTCGGAATACTCTCAAACGCGTCGTCGTCGATCGCGGAGACGATGGCGAAGTACTTACCGGGTGCAAGGTTGTGCGCTTCGAGCTGCGTGATGTCACCGGGCACAACGACGGCCGTCGATACGAACCCACCGCGTTTGTCCTGGCCGATCTCCACGCGGTAGCTGTCGGCCGCCTCGACGGCTGACCAGCTCCCCCGCAACGTGCCACCGCCGCCAGCCGGAACGACGAACACGGTTGGCGAACCCGCGGTCCACACCGGAGTCGCGGGCAACGGCTTGGGCGGCGTAGGCTCTCTGCCCTTCTCG
>JAESSZ010001070.1 GCA_016763875.1 Nannocystaceae bacterium | reverse complement strand
GGCAAGGCACACATCACGACGGGTCTTAGCCCACTGCTGCGCAAAAGCATCCATACGAATCGACACGCGCGCACCAACGTCTTGGGCGTATGCCAGTTCCGGCCCGGCCAGAACGAGCCGGGTTTGTCGTCGAGTCCCGTCGTTCCAGACCTGACGGAATGCCGCGCCCGCCTCGTCGCAGGGGTCGGTCGGCGATGAAGCCATCAGCTCGACGCTCACGACGGCAGCTATGCCGCCGACGACAACGACACCAGCCCGAGTACGGCGGCGCCGATTTAGCGCAGCGAGCAGCGCGAGCATTGATGGCCACCGTTGCTCAGGGGCTACGGCCAGGCCACGAAAGAGAGCCTTGCGGATTGACGCAGGCACGCTCACGTTACGGGAAGGTGGGAGAATTTCCCCCGTCATCGCCGCGGATGCCAGGGCTTTGAACGTTTCTCCTTCGAAGGGGCGTCGACCGAACAACCCCTCGTACAGCGCGACACAGAACGAGAACTGGTCGCTGAGTTCAGTGACAGTGCGTCCGGCGAACTGCTCTGGAGCCATGTAGGCTGGCGTTCCGAACACCGTACCCGCGTGGGTCAACCGGGTTGCGTGAAACGATTCCCCGGCACCGCTCGTTGGTATCGATGATACAGGGGACGCAGGACCGGCGAGCGCCAGACCGAAGTCCATCACTCGGACCCGGTTGTCTGTCCCCACGAGAACGTTGTCTGGCTTGAAGTCTCGGTGGACAACGCCGGCCGCGTGCGCAGCCGCTAGCCCGCGACCGGCGGCCGAAAAGACACGCACCACATCCCGCCAACTTCGCGAGCGCGGCTCGCCCAACCATTCGCGCAAAGTACTGCCCTCCACGAGCTCCATTGCAACGAAGACGTTCTCGCCGACATGGCCGACATCGAACACTTCGACAATGTTTGGGTGCGACAGCCTCGCGAGAGCCTGCCCCTCCCGGAGCATTCGCTGCTGTCCCTCGGGGTCGGCGGACTTCCCCTCATGGAGCACTTTGACGGCGACGCGCCGGTCAAGCGATGGATCGATAGCAGAGAAGACGACCCCCATGGACCCTGCACCAAGTCGGCCCGTGATCTCGTAGCGCCCCAGCGTTTTTACCGTCGGAGCGCAGCGGGACGATGGCGTGGGGTCAGAAGTGTCAGCGTTCTTGACCACGGCAGCGCGACCATTGTACCGGCCACTGAGAAGAATTGCCTTCAGCATACCGCCACGTTTCGGCTTGACTGGGTTGCCACGCAAGTAGGCGCTCTTGGTCAACAGTCGTTCATTAGGGCGGTCGCTCGTGCTCGTGCTCGAAGACGCGGATGGCGTACCTGTCATTGGTGATGAGCGACACGGTGCCGTCCCCGTCGAGGTCGACGAGGCCGTTTTCGCGAGTTCTCGATAGGGCCCCGAGCCGCGTTTCGCGAGTGGTAGACTCCGTACGATGGGCAACGCAAGGCTAGGAATAGTGTGGGTGTTCGGCTTGCTTGCAGCATGCGGCGGTTCGGACCCCGAGGAGCGACACGGAAGCATCGACCTCGACTTTCGCAATGCTGGAGGATCCGGAGAGAATCCGTTTGCGGGTACCGCGACCGTGGTCGCGTCGCTGACGTACGACACCTGCATCCTCGATCTGTATCGGTCACCCAGTTGGCGGGTCGACGGGACCGAGGGGCAGGCCGTGTTCGGCGAGTGGGCCGAAGGCGAACTGTGTGACCGCAGCGAAGTGCAATGCACCATCGATGCGATCGAGCAGATCCCCGGCGACGGGTCGGGAGTGTTGAGGGTCACCTACGCAGTCGAGTCCGAGGTCGGCAATCATGCGCTTGCGTTCGGTCCGCTGCCGACTCGGGCGCTGACCGGGTGCGAGCCCACTGTCTCCATCTCGAGTTCAACTGCGGTAGCGGGCTTCGACGCGGGTGGCGAACCGTTGTGGCAGATCGTGTCGTTCCGGCCGAGCAAGGCCACGACCAATCAGGGAGCTGCGATGTTCCTCGACATTGGGCCCGCGGACTGAGCGTTGTTGGCGTTATCGGAATATTCTTGTGATCCGAAGTGCTCCGGCAGCAGTTGCGGCAAACCTGGAGCTGTTGCATCGATGGGACCTCAGTGGCCTCCGCCGTCGCGACTTCACCAACCCATCTGAGTTCCACTGCCATCCCCTACAACAGTCGGTCGTAGTGCCCGTGCAGTGCGTAGCGTTGCTTCGCCTCGAGGCTCTGGGGGTTCAGTTCCACCAGCTCGCTGTCTGCCGCGCCGACCAGCACCAAGACGCGGCCACGATCCGAGATGAGATCGAGGCAGTCTCCACCGACATCGACTTGGACGGCGGCCGTCGTCGGCGAGAAGTCAGCCGGCAATACGAGCAGTCCCCGACCCACTGCGCTGAGGAGCAGACGACCGTCGGGGGCGATCGCGAGGTCGGTCCAGTCACTGTACGCAGTACCCCAGGCCAGCTTCTCGGGCTTGCCGGTCCGCCGTGACACGTGCTCCTCGCGAACCGGCGGGTCCGTCGACACACTGCCGTTGAGGAGCACGTCGGGCTTGACCGCCAGCTTGCCGTCGACAACGGCGAGTGCCGCCAGGTCGTGGCCGCTCCCGTCCATGATCCCGTACTGGGCCAGGGCGAACAAGGTGCCGGACCGCGGGCCGGTCGGTGCGAACGCAACCGCGTAGTAGGTTCCATTGATCAGCCCCGGCATCGTCCACGCCTCGGCGTGTTTGAGCTTGGACGCACCAACCGTGAAGGTGTCGGCATAGACCGGTGAAACCTCATCGTCGATGGCGATGAGCCAGTCGCCGTGCTGAACGAAGAGGTCGTATGCCTTGCCAGCCATGTCGGCGCGCTCGTGCAGCGTCTTCATGCTCGGAGCGGACTCGCTGAAGTCGATGAGTCCGACCTTGCCGCCCTGCCCAACCACTCCCCAGTGGCCAACCGCGTGGAGAGCCGCGGGGCCCTCACCGACCAGGACTCGAGTCTTGGCTGCGCCAGTCTCGTCGGCACGAACGACCACGGCACCGCGGGCGCCAGACTCCGCTCGCAGCCAGGTGCCGCCGCCGCCGTGGGCCGCGATGGCCCGGTAGTGCTTGGGCCACTGCGGGTTTTCGATCGCGGGGACGGAGACGCGGCCCTTGGCGGAGAGTGGGTCAGACCCGAGCGCAAACACAGCAAACGTCGCGGACGCATCGGTGTCGGTGTGCGCGACCGCCACGATATGGCTGCGCCCCACGGTTTCGCCGGCCGGCTCG
>JAESSZ010001069.1 GCA_016763875.1 Nannocystaceae bacterium | reverse complement strand
GGTGAACCGCCCCCCGCTGACGAGTCTGCCTCGGCGGCCGCCAAAACGCCGTCCGAGGCGCCACAGCCGGACCCACCGCCCTCCTCGGAGGGGCAGCCCCCACTGCCCGCGCTGACCCGCAAAGTCGTCATTTCCAACCCCAACAAGCCTTTTTGGCCCGACGACGGGTACAACAAGATCCACCTGATCGAGTTCTACCAGCGGATCTCGCCCTGGTTGCTGCCGTATCTCCGCGACCGTCCGCTGGTGATGACGCGCTATCCCGACGGGATCAACGGCAAGAACTTCTTCCAGAAGAACGCCCCGCCCTTTATTCCAGAATGGTTGCGGACCTCGACCATGTGGAGCGAGCACGCTGGGCGCGAGATCGAGTCGTTCGTCTGCAACGACGTCGAAAGCCTGGTGTACCTGGCGAATCTCGCCACCATCCCGCTGCATGTGTGGGGCAGCCGGATCACCTCACTGCAAAAACCCGACTGGTGCATCTTGGACCTCGATCCCAAGACCGCTCCCTTCGCACACGTCGTGGAGATTGCCCTCCACATTCGCGCACTCACCCAGGAGATCGGAATCGATGCATTCATCAAGACCAGCGGGTCGACAGGCCTGCATGTCGTGATGCCGCTGGCGGGCCAGTGCACGTTCGAGCAATGTCGTATGTTCGCCGAGATCCTGGCGCGGGTTGTCTCCAACGAGCTGCCCCACATCGCGACGGTGCAGCGCGTGATGAAAGCTCGGCGGGGCCGCGTGTACATCGACTTCGGACAAAACGGCCATGGCCGCCTGCTCGTCTCCCCCTTTTCGGTCCGTCCACGCCCCGGCGCCCCGGTTTCAACCCCGCTATCGTGGGATGAGATCGTGCCGGACCTCGACCATCAGGCGTTCACGATCGCCAACGTTCCACGGCTCATGGCCGCACGCGGCGAGGACCCATTCGCCCCTGTGCTCGGGCCAGCACCCGATCTGCAGGCCGTATTGGCCAAGTTACTGCCGCGGCTCGGCGACGCCGCGCCATGAGTTGAACCCACCGGCCCACGCCTGGGAAGCTGCGCACGATGGCGGTGACGCAACAGCACCTCTCGATCGATGTCTCGGACAAGGCCGGCTCGGTGTCCGCGCTGCTGGAGCGACCAGCGAACGCCCACGCCTTGTACGTCTTGGCCCACGGCGCGGGCGCGGGCATGACCCATAGCTTCATGACCGAGACCGCCGAGTCTCTGCATTCCCGTGGGATTGCCACCTTGCGATTTCAGTTTCCGTTCACGGAACGCGGCGGCAAGCGACCCGATCCGCGCCCGTGGTTGCAGGACACCGTCGCCGCCGCGATTACGGCCGGACACGCGGCGATGCCCGACACCCCGCTGTTGGCGGGAGGCAAGTCGATGGGTGGTCGCATGACCTCGCTGCTCGCCGCGGCTGATCCGCCGCCGGACCTCGCGGGCCTGATCTACCTGGGGTTCCCCTTGCACCCGCCCGGCAAGGAGGGCGTGACACGTGCAACCCATCTCCCGTCGATCTCGATCCCGACACTGTTCGTGCAGGGGACCCGCGATAAACTCGCGGTGTTGCCCCTCATGCAGCGGGTGCTGGACGGGCTGCCGAAATCCCGCACGACAATGCACGTGGTCGAGGGCGCGGACCACGGGTTTCACGTCCTCAAGCGCAGCGGACGGACCCACGAGGAGGTTGTGACCGAGATCGCCGATGCCGTCGCAGCCTTCGTCGCCCGAGTGGCCCGCTAAGGGCCGCCTACTAGGCTGGCGGTCCGACTTTGGGCCACGTGTCGGCAAGCCGGACCACCCCGCGCTCATCCCCCCGGGGCCCAACCCCGTTGCTCGGCCCCCGGGCGCGACCCGATGGGTGCTGGCGAGAACGCCCGAGCCCGGCCCCAGACGGTGTTATCGTGCGTCCCCCCAAGGCGCGGGGCCGCGGGGAGGGATGTCGCTTCGATGGGCACAACTTCCGGCGAGACACAGACAGGTTCTGACGACGCAGCACCGGCTCAGGGCAAGCCGGGCGGCACCACCAGCGCACTGGAGCAATCCTTCGATGCGGCGCTCAAGGCGGCGCGGACTTCGCCCGAATCGGAGGACGCCTGGGCTCATCTCGAGGACCTCGCCGATACGCTGCAGCGCCCCGACGAGGTCGCCGAAGCGTACCGCGACATTCTCGACGGCAAGCTCAAACCCGCGCACCGCGACGCGCTGTCACGGCGCGCCGTGTCATTCCACGAAGAGTGGTTTGGGGACGTGCCCGAACAGATGCACGCGCTGCTGTCGCGCATCATCGCGCGCGACAACGCCGCTGAGTGGGCCTTTGGACGGCTGACCGTTGTCCTCACGGTCGCCGAACGGTGGGACGACCTTCTGGGCCTGTACGACACGACGCTGGAGACCACCCGCGATCCGGGCCGTCGTCGCCGTTTGCTCGACGACGCGGCGCACGTCGCGAAGGACTTCGCCGACCAACCGGGGCGGGCCGTGGACTACTTACAGGCGCTGCTCGAGTTGGACCCGAGCAACGAGAAGCTGGCCGGGGTCATCGAGCGCCTGCTTGAAAGGCAGAGCCGGTGGGAGGACCTGGTCGACGTATGGCAGGGACGCCTGTCACTCAACTCGGTCGAGCGCGCCCGTGAGATCCGGGTGAAGATCGCGGCGTGTTTCCTCGACAAACTCGAGGCACCCAGTTCGGCCCTGGACGAGTTGCGTGCCCTCGTCGAGGAGTCGCCCGGTCACCGGGCCGGATGCGAGCAGCTTGAGCGGGTTGTCGACAGCGACATCGCGGCCACCGAGACCCGACTCGCGGCCCTGGCCCTGTTGCGCACCAACTACGATGCCGTCGACCGCACCGCGGATTTCATCGCCATCCTGCAGCGGGCGATTGCGTTTGCCGACCCCACCTCGCGCACCGCTTTGAGGCGAGAAGCTGCTCGTCGCCTCGCCATCGAATCGCGAGATGCGGAAGCCATCGCGCACTACGCCGCATTGCTGGCGGAGAGTCCCACCGATACGGACGCCCGCAAGCAGATGCGCCAATTGGCTCGGCGATCCGACTTGGCGGCCCAACACGCCGAGGCCTTGGAAGCGGCCGCCGATGCGGCAAACGACGACGGTCCACGCATCGCGCTGCTGCTGGAAGCAGCCGAACTCGCCACAGAATCGCTCGGCGATCCCCCGCGTGCGATAGCGCTGTACGAACGAGCGTTGTCCCTGTCGGACGCAGATCCTTCGCTCGCGCTGGCGGCCGCACACCGGCTCAACGAGTTGCTCAGCCAAGCCAACGACGGCGCGGAACGTCGGTTGGCGGTACTCGAGAGTCTGGCCGAACTCGAACGCGCCAGTGTGGTCCGTCGCGCGGTGTTGGGCGAAGCCGCGGCACTAGCCGCCGAGGTCGGGGATACCGACCGCGCCCTTGCCAACTGGCAGCGCCGCCTCGACGCCGACGCCAACGACCACGAGGCGTTGGACGCGATGGTGACCGTGCTGGAGCGCGCCGAGCGGTGGACGGAACTCATCCCAGCGCTGCAGCGACGGGCCGAGGGCTCACAGCTCCCGCAGCAGCGGCGCGTCGACCTGATTCGCATCGCAAAGGTGCTCGAAGACCAACTCGCGGACCCCAACGCGGCTGTCGATGCATGGTTGTCGCTTCGCGAAGAGTACGGCGACGAGCCCGAAACGATCGCCTCGCTCGACCGCATGATGACGGCGCTGGACCGTCACGAGGCGCTGGCGGTCATCCTTCGGGAGGCCTCCAACGAACGCCGGGCGCAGGCGGCAGAGCTGCTGTCGCGGGTCGGGGATGTACTTCGCATCGAGCTGAGCCAGCACCAGGACGCGGCGCACGCCTACGGCGAGGCACTGGGGGTGATGCCCACCGACGAGCGCGCTCGCGTGGGCCTCGGCGCGCTCATCGAGGTACCCGCGGTCGCTGCGTTTTCAGGACGCACGCTCGCATCCGCGTACGAAGCCACAGAGGACTGGGACGGGATCCTCGACCTCGTCGATCCCCGGGTCGAAACCGCAGAGGACCCACGCGACGCGGTTCGCCTGCTGCGAGAGGCCGCGGGCCTCGCCGAGGCCAAACGCGCGGGCCTGAGCCGTGCGCAAGCGTTCATGGGGCGCGCGGTCGTCCTGGACCCAGCGGACACAGGGCTCGAGCACGAGCTCATCCGACTCGCGGCAAGCACTGGCGACTGGGCCGCGGTGGCAGCCAGCTACCGCACGGCGATAGCAGAGAGCGGCCCGAGCCCGGCCCGTGCCGCACATCTGTATCGCGCCGAAGGTCAGATTTTGGAGGACCGACTCGACGATCCTGCGGGCGCGACCCGTGCATTTGGCGCCGCGGTTGAGATCGAGCCCGAGTCCCTGGAGACCCAGCGCGCGCTTATCCGCGTCGCTGCCCGCGCGGCGGCCTGGGGCCCAGCCGCTCGCGGCGCCGTCGCACTGTCGACCGTTCGCGCTACCCTCGATGACCCCTCGCTCGACGCTATCGCGGCTGCCGCGGACGCTGCCGGTGGCTGGACCGAGCTGGTGCGAGGCCTCGCCGAGGCACTTGCGCTGCACGAGTTTTCACGCGAACTGGGCCGAGCGCTGCACTCTCGATGTGCCCACTGGGCCGCCGAACAAGCCAGCGACGCCGAGCTTGCCGAGGAGCAAGCGCTGCTCGCCGTCGAGTTCGACCCCCGACATGGCGAGATGCTGCGGTTTGTCGCGGACCTTCAACGAGACCGCAACGCCGCAGAACTCCCCGCCACGCTGCTGCGGATCGATGCCCTGACCGACGACGACCTCGACGCGATGTGGGAGGCCGCCGAGGTGCTCAAGGGCCGATCGGCGAGCGCCGAGGACACGCGTGACGCGCTCGACACTCT
>JAESSZ010001068.1 GCA_016763875.1 Nannocystaceae bacterium | reverse complement strand
GATGATGCTGTCGATCCGTGTGCAGGGGCGCAGCAGACGGTGATCGAGGCTTGGGGCAAGGTGACGCGCAAACGGGCGCGTGCCTCCTTCGCGACCACGGAGCTAGGCTTTGCGGCCGAGACGTTCCGGCGGTTCGATGCCAGCGTGGAGCAGTACAGCGAGGCGCTGAAGCATGAGGCGCTCGAAGCGTGCCGCGATACGCGGGTCCGTGGGGTGCAGTCGGAGTCGGCGCTCGACCGACGTCTCGCCTGTGTGCATGACAACAACACGCTGCTTGTGGCCTTCTGTCGTCAGGCGATGGACGCCGACCGTGACTTTCTCCTGAACGCCGGGCAAGCGCTGGCTTCGCTGCCGCCGCCGAGTCGGTGCCGGAACACCGCCACCCTGGCTGTGGACCGGGTTGGTTTCGACACAATCGCTCCAGAGCTGCGCGAGAAACTCCAGCAAGTGCATGCGGCGTTGGGTCTGCGGCGCGTGCATACGGCGCTGGAGATGCTCGACGGGTTGCGCCACAGTGTCGACGAGCAAACGGCGTCCCCGGAGCTGGTGATGATGCTGGCTCTGCGTGGTCGGGCCTACGCGATCGTCGATGACGCGGGCGCGGCCGTAGCGGCAAACGAGCGGGCTTTGTGGGCGGCGGTGGAGCTCGGATGGGATGAGCAGGCAGTGCGGGTCGCCTCTGAGCTGGTTCACGGCGCCATCGCCACGGAGCCGGCGGCGGCCGCCCGTTGGATGGCGTACGGGGAGGCCCTGCTGCAACGCCTCGGTGGCGGCTCCCCAGAGCTCGTGCTGCTCCTCGCTAGTACGCGCAGCCGCTGGCATGGATTCAACGGGGAGGATGCTGCGGCCGAGCAGGTCGTGCGTGAGGCACTGGCCAAGATCGATCCTGAAGCCGTCGCGCCGGGTGGTCTTCTCGCACTACGCAGCACACTGCCGGCGGCCCTGGCCCGGCAGGGCAAGCTTCGAGAGGCGACCACCGAAGTCCGAGTCTTGATCGACGACGAGATCAGCCTGCTTGGCCCCGACCACCCAGACGTCGCTCGCGTGCGGCTTGAGCTGGCGGAGATCCTCAGCGAGACCGGGGAGCACAACGCCGCGACGGCCGAGGCCAACGCCGCGCTCGAGATCCTTGAGCGTGCCTACGAGCGACTGCCGGAGTCTTTCAATAGAGCGCTCGAGTCGTTGGCGCTGGTTCGAATGCGTGACGGAAAGTTCGAGGAGGCGATCCCGTTCTTGGAACGGCAGCTCGCGCAGGAACAGCAGCGGTGGCAATCCGACGGTCTGAGTGTCGACGTGGCCGAATCGAGCTCGAAACTCGGCGTTGCGTACTGGTTCACCGGCCGGTACGTGGAGGCGGAGCAGATGCACCGCCAGGCACGCGAGATTGCTGCGGCGACCGTGGGCGCCGAGCACCCCATCACCGCGATCTACATGGACAACCTTGCGACGGCTATTGAGCGCCAGGGCCGATTCGACGAGGCACTGCAGCTGCACGAGGCGGCACTCCCTATTCTCGAAGCCAAGTTCGGTGCGGCATCGCCGGTCGTTGCGGTCTCGTTGCGCGACCAAGCGAGGGCGCTCGCTTCCGCGCAGCGGTGGGCAGACGCCGCTGCGATGTTGGAACGTTCGACGAGGATCTACAGCGAGGCGGGTTCGGACGCGGTGGAGGTTGCCGAGACGCGCTTCGACCTGGCCCGCGCCCTGTGGCACACGCCAGCCACTCACGCGCGGGCGACCTCGTTGGCGCACGCGGCACGCCGCACTTATGAAGCGGCCGGGCGGGACATCGAGGTCGATGCCATCGACGCGTGGCTTGAGGAACACACGAAGTTGGAGCGCGCCGCGGCGACGCCCTGACGGCGGGCCAGGAAAACGCCTGGCCGTTCTCGACGCATTGCGTCGCGAAGTGCGGGTCCGCGACCCACCGCGATACTCTCGGGGTAGTGATGGCAGTGCTTCGAACCCGTGTCGTTTTTTCGCTCGCCTTCGCAGTGCTTGCTGGGGCATGTGGGGCCGATTCCGACGAGAGCAGCGAAACCGACCCCGCGACATCAAGCGGCACATCCCCGAGTACTGCGTTGCCCGAGGAATCCACCGGAGCCAGCGGGATCGACTCAAGCGGGACGACATCGGTGGGCGCGAGCAGCTCTGGCGACCCGGACTCAGGCAGCTCTGGCGATCCGGAGTTCACTTGCGGCGCTGAAACGAACAGCGCGTGGGGCATCGGTGATGACGCGGGACTCATCAAGAGCGATGTCTGGACACCGGGACGCGATGACGAGGGGCGGATCAACTGCGCATCGTGGGAGACCGTGCCGACGCAGCGATGGGTTCAGGTGGTGGGCACGCGTCTCGATGCGCTCGACGCCGATGTTAAGGCGGCGATCCCAGGTTGGACTGACCGCGGTACGGAGGACTGGAACGGCGTGCTCGCCGACTGGGTTGGTATGGCATGGGATACGCGCCAGGGAACCGAGCGTGGTTGGGTCACCGTTGGCGGTGGGCACGATGGTTCGTCAAACGACGGGGTCTACCGCCTCGATCTGCGAAGCATGACCTGGAGTATCGAGCGCATGCCAAGCGATAGCTCGGCGTGGCCGGCATCGTACAACTCAAGCTTCACGAACTTTCCACCTGCGGTGGCCTACTACGGTTCGGATGCGGCGAACCCGGAGAGAGTCTACAGGGACGAGTTCTTCGATCCTGCCAATCGCTCGATATCCAGTCGCACGCCGACATCGCGGCATACGTACGGGTCGACCGTGTTCGTACCCGAGTTGGGCGATGCAGGCATGATCCTCATGGGTTGTCGACGCTACTGGGAGTACGACGTTGGGAGCGCGACGTGGTCGTTGCCCGCATTCCCTTTCGATACGATGGCCGGCTACGACGGCGCGTCCGGTTACACGGGCGAGAACATGCACGGATGGTGGAACGCCAGTGAGGCGCGCTACTACGTTTCGGCGACGCAGAACTACAACGCTTCGGAGACCTGGTCGGTCCAGGTTGGGGGGACCGACTGGCGCTGGGAGGGCGGCTACCCTACTGGGGGTTGGTTCACGGTCTCCACGGCTCAGGACCAGCGCGACCAGACCCTGCACACGCTGATGTACGACGCCGGCCGGCCGGACATCATGCGGATCACCGATCTCGACACGCGCGAGATTGCCAACCACCCGATCGAACTCGCAGAATCCTTGGCGGGTCTCACGTTCGATCCGATGGCCTACTGGGATGGCGGGACCGTGGCCCATATTGCCGAGACAGGTCAGTACCTGGCCAACATGCATAGCGTGCGCGAAGGGATGATTTGGGTACTCATCGACGAGACGACCTGGGTTGCCGAACGCGCCGACTTCGAAGGCAGCTACCCGATGCATGTGGACATCCATACCGAGACGAAGCTGGAGTACTTCCCCGAGATGCACGCTGTGGTGTGGGTGAACACCGCAGACGAGGACATCCGTATCATCCGGTTCTAGTCCCGAGTCTTGCGGTTTTCGCTGGCAGCTAGATGCCGACGGCTAACACGCGATGCAGATGCAGGAGATCGCGTTGTCGTGCGGTGGTTCGTCGCATGCCACGAAGGGATCGACGCACAGGCTCGCGGCGCAGTCGCAGTTTGCTTTGCCCACGCATGTCTTGGGAATGGGGACGCACTCGTACTCGCTCTGGAACGAGAAGTTGCCGCGGCAAACCTCCCCCGCGTTGCAGGAGTTGCATCCCTCGACCTCGAAGCCACCGCTGGTGCTGTCGCTGCTCGATTCGTCGGTTCCAGCTGACGCGTCCGTCGACCCGCTTGAGCTGGCGGTGTCGCCCTCGGTCCCGCCGCTCGTGTCGCCGCTTGTGTCGCCGCTCGAGTTCGCGCCAGTGCTGTCTTGTACCGACGGGCCGTCGCTGCTGCTTTCGGCCGCGGTGGATGTCGTTGTCGTGGTGGCCATCGAGCCCTGCGTCGATGTGCTCGCCGAGGTCGTGTCGTTGCCCCCGTCGCTGCTTGTGTCGTCTCCGCAAGCCGCGAGCAGGGGGCCGCAAAGCCCAACAATCCCAAGTCCGAGAATCAAGTCGCGAAAGCTCATGCTGGCGGTTGTAGCGCGGATCTCCATTCGCGACTACGAGAGGGACGAGCCTGGAGTGTCGTTACGTCCCGTATCGACGTCGCGTGGCGTCGTAATCTCCGCCGTTCGAGCTCGGCTCGAGGGGCGCACCTGGCTCGGGCTCAATCACGGCCAGCAGGTCTAGGGTCGGCGGACAACCTGGCAACTCGAGCTGCACGACCCAGT
>JAESSZ010001067.1 GCA_016763875.1 Nannocystaceae bacterium | reverse complement strand
TTTCATCGTCGTCCGTGTCGGGCGGAGGCGGCGTGGCCCACTCGACCGCGTTGGCTACGAGGTTCACAAAGCCGACGCGGAGGACGAAGTCCGATGCGTGCGGGGAAAAACCGAACGCGATGACCTCGCGGCCCTCCCACTGGGTTGCCACGGCGATGGTGCCCGCGGCCGAGTCGACTATTGCGGTCTGGCCTTCGGCGGGTTGAAACACCCGACTCACCGGCAGCTGGATGCGGTCGAACGTGACGGACCGGAACAACGGCGAGTCGAAGTCCCATCGCACGATCTCCGGGTCTTGGACCGCGCCCGAACTCACCACGCCGAAGTCGACGGCGTCGAGGCCCAACGTCAAGATGTGTGCACCTTCGGGCAGCTCGCTCGCGGCGCGCGGGGCTTCGAGGATGATGAGGTCGTAGGAGGGGTCCGGCACCGTGTCGAACGGCCCGATCACGGTGAGGTCCACGCGTGGGTGCAAACGCAGCGCCACCGCCGTGAACGAAAGGCGCGTGGTCGAGATCAGCAAGACCCGCACCCGCCCACCGATCCGTCGGGGTGTCCAGGCGATGTTGTCGGCGGCCAGGGTGTCGGCGACGACGTTGTCGAGTCGTGCGCTCACGCGTCTACCGGGTGGCAACGCGATGCGATGGAGTTTCTTGGCTTCACCGCTGGCGGGGACGTCGATGGACACGACATCCATGAGGTGGCCGTCCAGCTCGATCGCGACGTCGACTTGGCCCTCGGCATCCCGGTCGGCCGTCACGGCGAGGTACACCTCGGCCAAACCCAGGGCATCGGCCTCGCGGACCGACAGCGCACTGATACCGACGTTGGGCCCCACACGTCCGACAGCCACGTGCTCGATGGGGCAGTGGGTTGAGGGGGCGCGCACGCCCACGCCGTCTGAGATCAGCACGATCGCCGCATCCTGTGTGGCCCGGCACATCGCATCGGCGATGCGAAGGGCGGACACCGAGGCGTCGCTGGTCCCCGAGGGGACCAAGGTGCGGGCGACTTCCAAGAGGTGCGCGTGGTCCTCGGTGAAGCCGATCCTGACCTGTGTATCGGCGCCCGTCGTCACCAGCGCGACGCGATCTTGGGGGCCGAGACGGGACAGCGAGAGCGCCAGATGCTCGACGCCAATCTCCAGGCGCGTGCGGTCGTCGCTGACGCTGCGCGTGCCCATGGAGGTGGAAGTATCCAGGACCACCACGTAGGCGCGCGGCTGCTCGCCTTCCCGTTCGAGGTCGGCCAACGCGGCAATGAGACCCGCCAGCGCCAGCAGCACGAGCAGCAACGACAGCAGGTGTCGCGGTTTGGCCATCGCGCGGGATGTTGGCGTCTGCGGACCGGCGATGATCCGAAACAGCATCGCGCTCGGCACGGTTTTCGGGGTCCGCCGCCGTCGGTGCAGGTACGCGGCGATCAGCGGTAGTGCGAGCGCGGCCAAGGCGATCGCGAGCGGCTGTGCGGGATTCATGACGCGCCTCCGAACGCATGTTCGACGACGCGGGCCTGGCGGAGCTCGTTCTCGACCAGGTCGGGAACCTCGGTGTGGGTGAAGGTCGGAACATAGACGATGCCGAGGCTGCGGCAGCGCTTTTCAATCGCCGCGAGCCACTCTCCGAGTCCGTCTGCGTAGTCGCGTTTGGCGCTACTGTCGTCCCGCACGACAAATGCTTCTCCGGTCTCCGAGTCGACGACCTTGGCCCAGTCGGCGAGGTTCGGCTCAAGTTCTTCGTCGGAGAGCACGTGCAGGACCACCGGATAGCGGCTCGATCCTGCGATGAGTCGCAGCACCCGGTCGCGGGCTTCCTCCTCCATGAGCAAGTCGGAGATGAGCACGATGCGGTCCGAACGGCCCTGGCCCAGTTGCCGCGTGATCTGGTGATGAGGGTCGCCGTGGCCGCTGGGCTCGAGGCGCTCCAGCACGTGGAGGATCTCGGTGAGGCCGTCGAGGTTGCCGCCCTTGGTGGGGGCGAGCAGCTTGTCGAGCCCAAACGGGCACAGACCGACCGGGTCGCGGTGCATCAGCGACACCATCGCCAGCGCTGCGGCCAGTTGCGCGGCGTGGTCGGCTTTGCGTGGCTCGCCGAAGTTCATGGACTCGGAGCAGTCCAGGCAGATGCGCATGGCCAGGCTGCGCTCTTCGTTGAACTGCCGCACCACCGCGACGCCGAGGCGCAGGTAGACGTTCCAGTCGATCAGTCGCGCGTCGTCGCCGGGGTCGTAGGGACGGTAGTCGGCGAACTCGACCCCGCGTCCGCGAAACGCGGAGCGGCGGTCGCCTTGCTGGAGTGCGGTCGCTGCACCCGGCGCGGCAAGTCGAAGGCTTCCGAATCGCGTCAACGTAGAGCGGTCGATCCGCATCTCAGCCGGTCGCCCGGACCTCCGACACCGTCGACAGCAGGTTGTCGACGAGATCGTTGTTCGTGATGTTCTCCAGCTTGGCGTCGAAGCTGGGAATCATGCGGTGACGCAACACGGGGTGCGCGACCTGGCGAAGGTCGTCTTCACCCACCCACGCGCGACCGCACAACAGTGCGTAGGCGCGGCCGGCCAAGATCAGAGACTGCATGGCGCGCGGGCTGGCGCCGTAGCGCACATACTTGCGGATCGACTCTGGGGCATCTGGGGAGTCAGGGTGGGTCGCCATGACCATCTTCGCGGCGTACTCCGCGACGTGGGGCGCGACGGTGATGTCTCGAACGAGGCTCTGCAAGTCGATGAGCGTCTGCCTGTCCATGACGCGCTCGGTCGTGGGCTCCGTTGTGCCCGTGGTGTGCAGACCGATGTCGCGCAGCGTCTCGAACGAGGGGAAGGGGACCTCCAGTTTTAGGAGAAAACGATCGAGTTGCGCCTCGGGGAGCGGATAGGTGCCCTCCATCTCGATCGGGTTTTGCGTCGCGGCCACGATGAACGGGGCGGGCAACTCGCGTCGAGCACCGCCCACGGTGACGGCCTGTTCCTGCATCGCCTCCAACAAGGCGGACTGGGTCTTGGGGGTCGCTCGGTTGATCTCGTCGGCGAGCACGATGTTGGCAAACACTGGACCGGCCCTGAACTCGAGCCGGGCTGCACCCTTTTCGTCGTGAACCAGGGTTTGGCTGCCGGTGATGTCTGCGGGCATCAAGTCGGGCGTGAACTGGATGCGTGAGAACTGCAGGTCGAGCGCCTCGGACATCACGTGTACGGGCAAGGTTTTGCCCAGGCCGGGCTGCCCTTCGATAAGAATGTTGCCGCGGGCGAGCAAGCCGATGATCGCCTGCACAACGAGGGCACTTTGACCGAAGAGTCGCTTCTCGATCTCGGTCTTGAGCTTTCCGAGGGCATCTTGCGCGGCGACGAGCCGCTGTTCGGTGATGGGCGATGGTTGCTCTTGCACTGGGGGTTCTGCCTTACTCGGGGCGCACTGCCTCGAAGTACTCGCGGATGTACTCGCGGCGCGTGAGGGGGATCTGCTCACGACGGACCGCCTCTTCGGCGACCTCTTCGTATTGCTGATGGAGCTCTTTATACTGGCCCTTGGCGTCGCGTCGCCCGGCGCTGATCCGTTGGATGATCCGGATAGCGCCGTTGTCGACGCCGGCCTTGGGCGTGTCGATCTTCTCCGTGCTGCCGACGCCAGGTGGCAGGAAACCCATGCTGCCGGGGGCGAAGCTCCCGCTGCCGCCACCGGGCCCAGGTTTGCCTGAGGGGGGGCCTTCGCCCGGACCGCCGCCTTCACCAGGACCGCCACCTTCACCAGGGCCTCCTTCGCCCGGCCCGCCTTCGCCCGCGCCCTCACCCATGCCAGGACCCTCGCCCGCACCGGGTTTGCCTTCGCCGCCGCCGGGCTCGCCTTCGCCTGCGCCGGGCTTGTCTTCCCCCATGTCACCCAGTCGACCCTCGCGAGCCTTGCGGATGTCGGACAGCGCATCGTCCAGGGAGCGATCGAGGCTGCCCGCACCGCCGGACTTACGCATCTCGTCGGCCAAGCGACGCATCTCGGAACTCGACATCCCGGACTCGCCGCGGCGCATCTGCTCTGTCATCTTCTCGAGCGATTTTTCCCAGCGCTCCGCACGCTCCTCGGCGGTCTCGCCGGGCCGCGGACCCGACGGGTCGCTGCCCGGACGTGCAGAAGAATCGGTGGGTTTGAAGTTCTGCTCAAATGCACGGGACATCGCCTGAAGCTCGCTCGCGGAGGCGTCCTCCATGCGACGCGCCATCTCTTCGCCGAGCTCAGCCGCGGTCTGGTTGTCCTGTCCGTCCATCGCCTTGCTCATTTGCTCGGCGAGCTCTGCGGGGCTCATTGCCTGCATCTTCTCTTGGTCGTACAGCCCGTGCTTACGGGCCTGTTTCGCCACACGACGCAGTGCCTGCTCTGCTCGCGAGAGTGAGCCCATCGTTCGTTTGGGATCGCTGAGCGCCTGGCGTAGGTGGTCGCGGGCCTCAGCGAGGGTTTCTTTGGCCTCTTGCTTGAGCGCGGGGTTGTCCTCGAAACGCTCAAGCCGGGCGAGCGCTTCGTCCAAGCGCTCTTTGGTCGCATCCGACAGGGGTGGGGTGTCGTCTTGAACCTCGGTACTCGCCTCTGCGACGTCGTCGGGGGTCGCGGGCCCGTCGAGCTGTCCGAAGGCGTTGTCACCGGACAGCAACAAAAGTCCTGCGACCGTCGCTGCAACCGCCACGCCCGCGCCCGCCATCAAACCGCCGGGCGCCTGCAGGCCTCGCACTGGGCGGGTCACCGCGCCCACGGCTTGCTGCGCTTTTGCGTGCACGATGGCCATCGCATCGGGGCTTCCGGCGGCGGTGCCGGCCTCAACGGCCAATGCGGTGGAGAGAGGGTCGGCACTGCCGTTGCTGGCGTCGATTTGCCGCGCCATCTGCAGGGCGTCGAGTCGACGACCGCGGTACCGACGGGCCCCTCGAAGCGTCACGTACAGGACGCTGAGGCCGGCCGCGACGTACGCGGCCGTGGCCAACGTGTTCGCGCTTGGAAACCACGTTGGGGGCGAGGCACCAAGGCGGGTGACTACCCAGGCGGCGCGGTGCATAAGCACGCACACCGCGCCGAGCAGCGCCAGCGTTGCCGCCCCTGTCAGGAATTCTTCGATGAGGCGGCGGCGATTGTTGCCGCGCGTCCATTGGGCGACCAGGGAGACGACATCGGTCATGGGCAGATTCGCTTTCGGGTCAATGCGCCGACGGAGGAGACAGTGTGACGTGGCCGGGAGTTTCCGTCAGTCCCGTGCCAACCCCAACGGATAGAGGACGGGGTAGGTCTGTGAGGGTCGCATGCAGCGTTGAGGTACGACCGCGCGCCTGGTCGCCCCGATGTGCGCGGGCGCCGCTAAGCAGACGCTGCCGGGCGTGGCCTTATTCCCCCGCTAGAGCCACAGCGGCCCTGCCTCGGCCGCGGTGCGCGGGACCGCGGTGGGCGATCCAGACCACCAGGCACACCGCAACGACCGCCAGGCCGGCCGCCAAGCCCCACCAAAGTCCAGCGACGCCCGCATCGAACTTGAGCGCGAGCACCGCGTCCAGGGGCAGTGCGAGCAGGTAATAACCCACAGCGTTGAACACGACGACCGGGCGTGTGTCTCCCATCCCGCGCAGGATCCCGCCGCCCACGACCTGCACGCCGTCAAACAACTGAAACGCGGCCGCGATCGGAAGCAGCGAGGCGCACAGGGCCAGGACTTCGGTGTCGCTCGTGAACACAGACGGCAGCACGAACCGCCCCGCGACGAACATGACCGCCGACGCGCTCATCACCGCGCCGCCCACGGCCAGTGCGACCCAGGCCGCGCGTTGGGCTGCGTCGTGGTGTCCCGCGCCAATAAGGTTGCCCACGCGAGTCGCCGCCGCGATCGAGACTCCCAACGGCAGCATGAAGGACATCGACGCCAGGTTGAGCACGATAATGTGCGCCGCCAGCGGGCCCTCGCCGAGCAGCCCGGCGAGCAGCGATGCGCCCTGGAACGCCCACATCTCCAGGCCGTACTGCACCCCGATGGGAATCCCGTAGCCGAGGATCTCGCGCAGGCCCCGAACCTGCAGCACTGCTCGCGACCACGGGGCCCAAGCGCCCACATGGAGCTGACGCACTCGGATCCACAGCGCCATCAGCAGACACTGCAGCACCCGGCTACACGCGGTCGCAATGCCGGCCCCTTCCAACCCCATCGCGGGCAGGCCCAGGTGGCCGAAGATCAGCGCCCAGTTCGCCGCGATGTTGAACAGGTTGGCAAACAGAACGACCCACAGTCCGGGCGCAACGATGCCGCGTGCCTGCAGATACTGGCGTTGGGCCTGAAACGCGAGGAACGGAGCGACGGAGAAGACCTGCAGCGCGAGGTAGTCACCCGCGGCCTGCGACAGCGCGGGGTCTTGCCCCAACAGCAACAAGGCGGGCGCGGCGACCGTCCAGGTCACCATGATCGGGATCGCGATGAGCACCGCGATCACCAAACCCCGCTGTAGCGTCCGGCCGACGCGTGCACCGTTGCCGGCCCCATGCGCTTGGGTGGCTATCGGGTCCATGCCGAAGATGCAGCCCATGCCGAAGATCAGCGTGCCGATGCCGATCAGATTGCCAAGCGCCGCGGCGTCGAGTTGCGCGACGCCGAGCCGGCCGACCATGATCGTGTCGACGATGCCGAGCATCATCGCGCCCAGCTGCGTCAACGCGGCCGGGATGGCGAGGCGAAGCAGGCTCTTGATCTCGTCACGCACGCGCTGGGGTCTCTTACTGCCCCTTGCACTCGACCGAAAGGAAAACATCCTCGGCCATGCAGGGGTAGGGAGATTCGACGGGGTCTTGCCACACGAGGAAGTCCTCGCACGACAGCCCACCCTGGCAAGTCGCGAGCTCCCCCCAGGCAAACTGACAAAAGGTCGAAGTCAGGGCGGCTTCCTCGAGGTTAGCGTCGCAGGCCTCGGCGCAGGCCTCTTCGCTCTTCCACTCGTCGATGCACGGGTGCTCAACGGCGCAGCGCTCGGCGCACTGCACCGAGCCGCTAGCCGACCCGGTGGTGCCGGTTTGTGTGCCCCCCGTGTCGGAGTTGCTCGTATCCTCGCCGCCGGAGGAGTCACCGGTCGTGGCCTGCGTGTCACCGGAGTCCGCGCTTGCGACAGTGGCGCTGGCCAGACCGGTCGAGGACTCCGCGTCGTGTGTCATCGCGGCCGTGGTCTCGGTGTTTGCGGCCGTGTTTGTGGCTGTATCGTCGCTCGACGTCGAGCCCGCCGTTGCACGGTCGGACGTCGTATCGTCGTCGCCGGAATCGTCGCCGGAATCGTCGCCGGAATCGTCGCCGGAATCGTCGCCGGCAGAGGGGCAGCCGCTGAGCAAGACGAGGGTGGTCAGCGTCAGCGCTAAACGTCCCGCAACCGCGGGCAAGTCGGAGAGGATGCCGCCA
>JAESSZ010001066.1 GCA_016763875.1 Nannocystaceae bacterium | reverse complement strand
TGACAAGCCAAATCCGTCGCGCACAGATTGCCGGGGTCACAGGGATCCTCAAGCTCGCCGCGCACGTCAATCCCCGCGTCCTCGTCCTCGTCCTCGTCCTCGGAGAGCGGCGTGCTGTCGTCACCGCAGCCCACGAGCATCAGCACGAGCAGCCCTAGCCCTCGCACTATTTGGCTCGGCAAGTCGGTCACGTGCGACAATCGTACCAACTGTATGAACCGTCGCCCGTACTTTCCGCTCGCCCTTGCGCTCATCGCCGCGTGTGGCGACGACCACAGTGCTAGCCAAGCTTCGGATGGCACTGGGTCTGCGAGCGACGGGTCGACCGGTGCCAACAGCGCGAGCGAAAGCGGGCCGGAGGCCGACTCCACCGAGTCCGGTTTTGAGTCGAGTACGACGGCCGATGCGCTTTGCGCCGAAATCTACGAGGGCACGCTCGTCCTTGAAGGACAGGCGGCCGTCGACGCGATGGGGCAACTCGGCGAGGTTACAGAGACGCTGACGATCTCCGGCGAGGTGACCAACTTGAGCGCACTGGGATGTCTACGGACGGTGCGCGGCGAGCTTCGTGTCACTGACACGTCGGGCCTGCAAGGCCTGTCTGGGCTCTCAGTGTTGTCTGAGCTGGGCAGCTTGCGCGTGACAGATAATCCGGACCTGGTAAGCCTCGAAGGCTTAGACGCGCTGCGGTTCGTGCCACGGATTGCGCTGCACGGAAACGGTCTCACGACCTTGGGTCTGTCGCAGCTACAAGCCGCCAACAACCTCACCATCGGAGAGTGTTCTGTTCAGGCGCCCAGGGGCGAGCCATTGCTGACCGACCTCGATGGCTTGGAGTCGTTGTTGGCCATCGGCAACGTCAGCGTGTACGGCACGCCGCGGCTCACCAATGTCAGCGGGCTCCGGAGCTTCGCCGAGCGCAACGGCGTGCTTCCCTCGATGCTCTTTTGGTTCAACGCGGCACTTGAGTCCGAGCTGGTCATCGGGTTGGCGGACGAGCTCGGCGCGTATTCGGCCAGCACGTGCGGCAACCTGGGCGAGGACCCGAGGCGCTGCGCGTGCCCCTTCAAGGGCTAAGGACAATCGCAAGGCTGGCATGAACCCCGCGCGGTGGTCCGTCGTGTGGTGGGCGAGGGCCTTCGAAGTGGTGCCAGGCGTTCAGGGCCCGCTGATGACGTTGCCGTCGCCGTCCAGCTCGACAAACCCCTCGCTCCCGAGCGCACCATCGGCCACCAATTCAAGCAATGAGTCGCGGACCGCAGCACCGTCGCCCACGACGAGAATCGAGTAGCCGCCGTCGCGGAGGTAGGTTTGCGCCGCAGCCTTGAGCCCCGCGACGTCGAGCGCGGCCACCCGTTTTTGGAAACCGTCGTAGTAGTCCATCGGCAGATCGAAGAACACCAGGTTCGAGTACGTGCTGCGCACTCGGCCTGCGGTCGAGAACCGAGCGGGGAGTCCGAGCAGGGTGCCCTGACGTTCGCGCTCAAGCTCTTCGGTGGTCACACCATCGGCCCGGATCGCACGGATCTCTTTGACTATCTCGGTGATCGAAGCCGCGGTCGCGTCGCTGCGTACCGATGAACTGGCGGCAAACGAGCCCAAAGATCGGCGATAGGAGAACCTCGCGCGGGCCCCGTACGCGTAGCCCTTGTCCTCGCGGATGTTCATGTTGATCCGGCTGGAGAAACTCCCACCCAAGACCTGGACCATCAGCATGGTGGACTCGTAGTCCTCGGCCTTACGCGAGGGCCCAGGATGACCGATGTAGATCTGAGACTGCGCCGCACCCGGCACGTCCGAAAAGAAGAGCGTGCCCTTACGGGGGCTCGGAGGCGGAGCGTCGAGAGTCACGTTGCCCCGGGGTTTTCCGCGGCCGTCTTTTCCCCAACTCGCCAGACGTTCGCCAAACAGCGCACGGATCTCGGCTTCGTCGGTGGAACCGGCGACGAACATGCTCGCCCCCTGCGTGCCGATTTTTCGTAGCCAACTTCGACAATCGTCGACCGTGAGCGCGTCATACTGCGCCTCGGTCGTCAGCACGCCGTACGGATGCTCTGGGCCCCACAGAACCGAACGCCAAAGCCGACCCCCGAGTGACCCCGCCGCGGCCTTGTTCTGGGCCAGGTTCGCCTTGCGCTGCGATCGAAGTCGCTCGAGATCCCGTTGCCGCAACCCCGGCCGCTGCAGCATGTCGAGCATGAGGTCCGCGGTCTCGGCGAAGTTACGATGCAGACTCGACATCGCGACCCCCGACGTCTCGGCGTTCGCCCAAGCGCTAACCCCCGACGCCAGGTCGGCCTTACGCGCCTCGAAGGCGGGCTTATCCAGGCTCTTGGTGCCCTGCTCCAGCAGGTCCATACAGGCACTGGCGAGGCCACGCTTGCCCTTCGGGTCGATGATGCTGCCCGTTGGGAAAACCAGCGACAGCGACACCGTCGGTATCTTCTCGCGCTGCACCAAGTACACCGTGATCCCGCCGGGCAACTCGAATACCGACGGTTCGGGGACAACGAGGCGCGGGGTCGGAGCCGGCGTGGGAGCTTCGTAGCGGAATCCTTCGTCAGGCCAGACCATCACAGTACCTTTCGCACCCCCACCCTCAACCTCGTATTCGGGCGGCGGCGAGGGCGTTTCGCTCGGCCGACACGCCAGTGCCAACCCCATCGCGCTGGCGAGTAGCCATCCGCGCATCACTTGTTGGGCTCCTTGTTGGGCTCCTTGCTAGGGGCCGGCTGCGTCACGATCTCCACACGCGGCGCCCCGAGAACTTCGGCGGCCACCTTACGAATCGACTCAGGGGTGCGCGTACGCAGCGTCTCAAGGTACTTCGATGCGTAGCCCGGGTCCCCCGTATAGTGGTTGAAGTACTGCAGGCGTTCCGCACGCGACAGCAGCTCTTCGAGTCCCCAAACAAAACTCGACTCGGTCAGGTTGATCACGCGGTCGAGCTCGGCTTGCGTGATGGGCTCGCGCTGGACCTCGTCGAGCACACGCTGGATCAGCGGCTCCACCTGCGCCACGGTCTTGCCCGGCTTGACCGAAACTACGAGGTGCATCTCGCCCGAGAATCCACGCCCACTTTGGTAAACAGAGACGCCCTGCGCGACCTCTTCGTCGATAACCAATAGACGGTGAAGACGACCCCATCCCCTGGCGGCGAGTACTCGCGACAAGATCTCGAGTTCTGCCTCCCCTTCGGCCAAGTTCTTGGGACTCACCCAAACGTAGTGAAGCCTCGTCAGTCGCGCAAAGTTGTCGTCGATGACGGTGCGCGTCGTCTTGGTCAGCGAAGGCGTCTTGGGTGCCTCGGAACTCGGCCGCGGCAACTGGGGAAACGAGCCGAACCATTTGTCGACCAGCGCCCGTCCCTCCGAGAGTTCGAAGTCACCGGCCAAGGTCAGCGTGGCATTGCTCGGCACGTACCACTTCAAGAAGAACTCGCGGACATCATCGACCGTCGCGTCTTCGATGTCTTCGTGGCGCCCGATAGTGAGGTAGCGATACGGGTGCCCTTCGGGGTACAGCGCCGCCGCAACCGCAAAACGTTCGCTCCCGTAGGCCACGTTGTCGTAGCGCTGCCGCCGCTCGTTGCGGACCACGTCGCGCTGATTGCCGAGACTCGCGTCGCCCAGCAGGTCCAGCATGTAGCCCATGCGATCGCTCTCAAGCCACAACGCGGTCTCGATGTGGTGGCTGGGCACGACCTCGTAGTAGTTCGTTCGGTCGGGGTTGGTGGTGCCGTTCACCGACGAAGCGCCAACCTTTCGCAGCTTGTCGAAATGGACGTCGGAGCCGATGTGTTTGGCGCCCTGGAACATCATGTGTTCGAACAGGTGCGCGAACCCTGACTTACCGGGCGTCTCGTTGCCGCTGCCGACGTGGTACCAGACGTCGACCGCGACCAGAGGCACCGTACGGTCGGAGTGGAGAATGACCTCCATGCCATTGTCGAGCCGATAGCGCTCGTACTCGATGTTTGGGACCTTGGTCACGGCTCGTCCTTGCGGCGGGGCTTGCGGCGGGTCTTGTGTCGGGGCCGCGCGAACTTCGCCGTTGGCGAACGCTTCGCCACGACAAAGCGCCACAATGGCTGCCACTGCTGCTATCACCTTCGCTCGCCGCACGTGGGCGCCATGCTGGCCTGGGCCGCGAGCTGGCGCAAGCGTCCCCGCTATAGAAGGAAGGGGCGACTTGGCGCAGCCTCGGGTAGCCCAACTGGGGGGTGCACAGGGCGCCCCGCCGCACTACCATCCCCGAAGTCATGTCCGACACGCAGCAGAAAATCGCGAGCCTTGTGCAGTCCAACAAAGTGCTGCTCTTCATGAAGGGATCGCCGCAAGCGCCGCAATGCGGTTTCTCGGCGACCGTGGTCGGGATTTTGGGGCAATACCTTCCGGAGTACGAGACGTTCGACGTGCTCTCGGACCCCGAGGTGCGCAACGGCATCAAGGAGTACGCGGACTGGCCCACGATCCCCCAGCTGTACGTCAACGGTGAGTTCGTCGGTGGCTGCGACATCATCCGCGAGATGGACCAGTCCGGTGAGCTCGTTGAGGCTTTGGGCGATGCGGTGGACCTCCCCGACCCGCCCAAGATCTCCGTCACGGATGCGGCGGCCGCCACGATCAAAGCGGCACTTGAGGACGCCGATGAAAACGACGTCGTGCGGGTTGCGATCAACGAGACGTTCAACCACGACCTGGAACTCGGGCCCGAGCGTCCGGGCGACATCGTCGTCAACACCAACGGGGTCACGCTTGCGTTCGATCTGGCGAGTGCGCGTCGGGCCACTGGGCTGACCGTTGACTACGTGCAAACGCCGCAACCCGGGTTCAAGATGAACAACCCGCAGGCCCCCCCGAGGTCGAGTCAATCTCGCCAGCCGAGGTCAAGACGCTGCTCGATGCAGACGACAAGCTCTGGCTTCTCGACGTGCGCAGCCCAACGGAAGCCAAGACCGCCTCGATCAAGGGCGCACAACTTCTGACCAAGGAAGTGTTCTCGAAGGTCATGGAGCTGCCCAAGGACACCAAGCTCATCTTCCATTGCCACCACGGCATGCGAAGTTTCCAGGCCGCCGAACACTTCACCCAGCAGGGGTTTCAGGACGTGCACAACATGGCAGGTGGCATCGACGCGTGGTCCACGTTGGTCGATTCCGACGTTCCGAAGTACTAGTAGGGTCTCCCAGTGAAATCGCTGCTCGTCGCTATTCGGGAGGCCTGCTCCCCGGGCACGTGGTCGCGAGGTGTCGAGCTCGCGCGCAATGGCGCGGTGGTCGGAGAGGCGGACGAGGGCGAGGAGATCGTCCTACGCGTACGCCTCAAGGGCGCGGTCGCCTCACCGCAAGTCGTGCTTTTTCCCGACGACGACGACTGGACGTGCGACTGCAAGTTCCGAGAGGACGCTTGCCCCCACGTTGCTGCCGCCGCGATCGCGCTCAAGCAAGCACGCAACGAAGGCAAGGCGCTCCCTGGCCTAGACGAAAACGGCGTCCCACCGCACGTCGCCTATCGCCTCGAAGCGCTAGGCAAGAAGCTGGTGCTCCGTCGAGTCGTGGCTACCGATGGCAACGAGGACGAGGGGATCCGTGGCTCGCTGGCCCAGCTTTCCCAGGGCGGCACCGCGGGCGTGCTGGTCACCGATGCGGATCTACAGTTCGAGCGGCGCTTTGGCACCGTGGTCGGTGGCGTCATCTCGCGGGAACGAATGGAAGATGTGCTGCACGCGCTGCGCGATGTCGCCGACGTGACCCTCAACAAGAACAAGGTTGAGATTGGACCGGCCACCTCCGGGCTGTGCGCGCGGCTGCACGACGTCGGTGACGACATCCGCGTGGTGCTCGAGCAAGATCCCGCGGTCAAGACAATCTACGAAAACGGCGCGATTGTTCGCGAAGGCAAGGTACACGCGTTCGCCCCCCACGGGCTGCGCGAATCGGATTTCCGTCGATTCCGTGAAGGCGCGATCTTTGGCCCGAGCGAGCGTGGCACGGTGGCCGGCGACGTCCTACCTCGCCTCAAGCGTCATCTCCCGGTCATTATCGAGACCGATCGCCTACCCAAAGCGCGCACGATCAGGCCGCGGCTGCACATCGCGACCGCGCGGCAAGGCAACAGCCTCGAAGTGTTCCCCACCATTGTCTATGGCGATCCGCCCGTGGCCAGAGTGGACGGCGATCGGTTGACGCTGTTGGGCGACGGACGGGCGGCACCCGTTCGAAACTTCGAGCTCGAGAAACGCCTAGGACGGCAACTCCAAGACGGCCTGGGCCTCGAAGCTGGTCAGCGCCGCAAGTTGGCCACGGGCGAAGCGCTCGCTTGGACCAAACGCGCGGACCGGCTGGATACGATCGACTTCCAGGGCAACGCGCACACCGAGTTCTACGAAGCGGGCACCCTCGACCCCCACCTAGAGACTTCCGGCGACGGCGCGCCCGAGCTGTGGTTTGAGTCCGACGGGGGTGCATCCAACAACGGCTCGGGCGCTCGCGTCGATGCGGCCGCGATCATGCGTGCGTGGGAGAACGACGAGGACCTCGTGCCGTTGCTCGACGGAGGCTTCGGGCGAATCCCCGCGGAGTGGTTGTCCCAGCACGGTCACCGGGTCATGGCCCTGCTCGCGGCCAAGCAAGCGGCCGCTGACGAGCGCGAGTTACCTGCCTGGGCCTGGGCCGATGTTGCCGCGGTCGCCGAGGCGCTTGAACAACCGCCGCCGCCCGAGTTCGAACGCCTTCGTGGCGTGCTGGACAACTTTGCGGGAATCGGCGAACCGGAACTCCCCGAGGATCTCACCGCGACCCTCCGAGACTACCAGCGCACAGGTGTCGCCTGGCTCAACTTCTTGCGCGGTGCACAACTCGGCGCACTGCTGGCCGACGACATGGGACTGGGCAAGACGCTCCAGGCCCTGTGCAGCATCCACGGCAAGACGCTGGTCGTGGCGCCAACCTCGGTCATTCCGAACTGGGGGAAGGAGGTGGCCAAGTTCCGCCCGGCGCTAACCACCTCCGTCTATCACGGTCCGGCACGCGCACTCGACGACGCCGACATCACACTCACCACCTACGCGCTGCTCCGCCTCGATCTCGACAAGCTCAGCGCGGTGAAGTGGGACACCGTCATCCTGGATGAATCGCAGGCGATCAAGAACCCGGACAGTAAGGTCGCCCGCGCCGCGTTCGAGCTTCCCGCCAAGTGGCGCATCGCGATGACCGGTACCCCAGTCGAGAACCGGCTCGACGATCTGTGGAGCCAGTTCCACTTCCTTAACCCCGGATTTCTGGGCGGACGCACCGACTTTCAGAAACGGTACGTCAAGCCCATGGCCGCGGGCGATGCAACGACCGCAGCCAGCCTGCGCG
>JAESSZ010001065.1 GCA_016763875.1 Nannocystaceae bacterium | reverse complement strand
GGAGGTGGAGCAACGACGGGGCGTTTGGGCCGCGCGTCCAGTGCGGGTGTCGCGGCCAGGGCGACGATCTCTGCCGCGAGTTCCGCCACGGTTGCACAGTCGGCCCCAGTCACCACGCGAGTCTCGATCGGCTCGCCCGCAACCACCCACCAGATCCGCACCGTATAGACGCCCTGGTCGTCGTCCACCACCATGATCAGTCGAACATGGTCCTCGACGGACCACAACGGACGGCTCAACTTCGTCCGCAGCATCGCAGCCACGGCGTCTTCGCTCGGACAGGCTTGGGGCGCATCCCAGACCAACACGCCAGACCCCGCCTCGGACTCCTGGACTGGATTCACGGGCGGTTCCGCCACGACGGGGCTCTCGTTGAGCGGCGGTGGCGTAAACAGCGACGCTCCAAGCAATAGCGCCGATGGCAAGACGAAGGACACGAAGGCTGCGGATTTTACGGTCGCTCGTTTATGGGAGCAAGCGGTCTCCGGGCCGTCCTGCACTGCATTTCACTTTTTTTCCCGCGGAGCGCCACCGCAAGGACGAGGCGGACACTAAGCTCAGCATGCCCTTGCCTCGTGTCCTCGCCGTTTTGACTCTGATTGGGTCCGTCTCCCTTGGCTGCGCCCCAGACGGTGACGTCGTCGGCGCCGCAGACGGCACGGGAGACTCTGACGGCAACGGAAGCGGTGGTGACGCGAGTTCCGCGGATGGTGGGGTCCCTCCGGCCTCAATGGGGGAGTTCTCGGGCAACTATGAGTTTGAGCTGTTCACGCTGGAGTGCTCGGGAGACTGCAGCGCATCATCGGTCCTGGGGCCATTGAGCTTTTGCGACGTCGGGGACCGCGACAGCGACAGCGTCCGGATCGACCAAGACGGTTCACTGCTCGCGATGGATCTCGCTCAGGGCCGCATGAATGGCACCCTCGATGACGCGGGCGGCTTCGTGCTTTCGGGGGTAGCAACGGAAGCCGGCGGCACCATTCGTATTGAGGCGAGCATTTCGGGCGGGTTCACCAGCGGACGCCACGGCGAACTAACGGCGAGCATCGAATACCGGGTCTCGGGCACGTACGAAGACGACCCCGTCGACTGCCGAGGGCAACTCGAAGTCACGGGCCAGTGGGAGGACGACGACTGTCGCTCTGGCCCAGCGTGCCCCGCCGAGTACCCGATCTGTTACGACAACGCATGCAACGCGGGAGTCGTGACTGACCCCTGCAGGGAAGCTGAGGATTGCGCCTCCGGGCTGGTCTGCATTGACGACCTCTGCGCCCCAGCCCGTGGCGCGGGCGAGCAGTGCGACCGTGACGAGCACTGTGGACCAGACCTGATGTGCGTCCAAGATGCCTGCAGCGCGGGAGAGCCCGGCGACCCCTGCGGCTTCGCTAGCGACTGCCTCAACGAGATCTGCGTCGACGATGCATGCTCCGCTGGCGCCCCGGGAGATCCGTGCGCGTGGGATAGCCACTGTGTCAGCGAGATCTGCGTTGACGATGCGTGCTCGGCCGGCGGCGCGGGGGACGTATGCACGTGGGATGACGATTGCGTCAGCGACGATTGCGTCGACGACCTCTGCATGTGAGCCAGCCCTCTCAGGGTTCACGTTCCGCGGCCGGCTCGTCGAGTTTCCGGGGGGTCCGGCGGACCAGGGCGTAGACGACCGGTAGCAGCAACAGCGTGAGCAGCGTGGCGGTGATGAGCCCGCCTATCACCACGGTCGCGAGCGGGCGTTGGACTTCACTGCCTGGCGCAGTGGACAACGCCATCGGCAGAAAGCCAAGGGCGGCCACGAGCGCAGTCGTGAGGACGGGGCGAAGCCTGAGCGTCGCGGCACGACGAATTGCAGTCGCGGGCGATTGTCCCTCGCGCTCCAGGTCGCGACTCACAGTGACGAGCACAAGGCCGTTGAGCACGGCGACACCAAACAGGGCAATGAACCCGACCCCCGCCGAAATCGAGAAGGGGATGTTTCGCAGCCACAGCGCCAATACCCCACCGACGACCGCGAACGGCACATTGAGGAAGATGACGAGGCCAAGCCGCAGCGAGCTGAAGGCCGACCACAGCAGGAACATGATGAGTCCGAGCGCGATGGGCACGATGACAAACAGACGATCACGGGCCTCCTCGTAGTGCCGGAAGGTTCCGCCCCACTCCACTCGGTAGGCCTCGGGCATGTCGAGCTTCCCAACGGCGGCCTGGGCGTCTGCCACCACTGATGTGAGGGCGCGACCCCGGACATTGAACTCAACGATGAGCCGGCGAGACTGCGCGGAACGGTTGATCGCGGCGGGCCCATCTTCGAGACGCAACTCCGCCACATCACCCAGCGGAACGATGTGCCCAGACATCGACCGCAGCGGGAGCCGAGCAAGCGCTTCGAGGTCGCCTTGCGGATGATGGTCGATCTTGACCTGGATAGCGAAGCTTCGATCTCCCTCAAGCACGACCCCAGCCGAATGCCCCGCGCTGATCGCCTCGGCCGCGAGATTGAGGTCTGCGACCGTAAGTCCGTAACGTGCCAGTTTTCCGCGGTCCGGAATGATCCGCAGGTACTTGAGCCCCGAGATTTGCTCGGCGCGAGCGTCCTCCACGCCCGGAATGTCGACCACCGCATTCCGAACTTCGTCGCCGAGACGCACGAGTTCGTCGATGCTTGGTCCATAGACGATCATGCCCACGTCCGAACGGACACCTGCGACCAACTCGTTGGTTCGCATTTCGATGGGCTGAGAGATCGATCCCGCAACTTCCGGAACCGCCTTTTTTACCGCGTCGCTGATCTCCTCGGCGAGGGCATCCTTGGTCAACCCAGGCCGCCAGTGTTTACGGTCCACGAGACTGATGAAGACATCGGTTTGGCCGATGCCCATGGGGTCGACCGCAAGTTCGGGAGAACCGGTCTTGGCGACGACATGTTGGATCTCGGGAATCGGCAGCAGCGCCAGCTGCATGCGGTGGTCTTGCGCCACGGACTCCGACAGCGCCACCCCGGGAAGCCTCTGCACTTCGAGGAGAATGTCGCCCTCGTCCAGCTGCGGCACAAACTCCGCGCCAAGCCGAGTGGACACAACTCCGGCGCCCACCAAGATCGCCAAGCCACCAGCGAGAGTGACGACGCGGTGGCGTAAGGTCAGTCGAAGCGCGGGCTCGTAGATGCGCAGCAAGATCCGCATCAGGAAGGTCTGTTTGTGCCCTCTGACCGGGCGCAGCAAGAGGCTCGCCAGGGCTGGAACAAGCGTGAGTGACAAGATGAACGCGCCCCCCAGCGCGAACAGAACCGTGCTCGCCATCGGCGTGAACAGCTTCCCCTCGACCCCGGTGAGCGCCAGAATCGGGATGTAGACGACCGCGATGATCGCCTCACCGAACACGGTTGCGCGGCGGACCTCAAGCGTTGCGTCGCGTACCACCTCTGTACGTTGCTCCGCGGACAGCGGCGCCTCCTGCTTGGCCTGCGCTTGCGAGAGACGGCGCACCGCGTTCTCGACCACGATCACAGCCCCATCGACGATCAAGCCGAAATCGAGGGCACCAAGGCTCATGAGGTTTCCTGAGATGTCGGCGGCACGCATCACGATGAGTGCGAAGAGCATCGAGAGCGGGATCACCAACGCAACCACGAGACCCGCCCGCACATCGCCCAGCAGCAGGAGCAGAACGAGGATGACCAATACCGCGCCCTCGATGAGGTTCGTCGCCGCGGTCGAGATCGTCCGATCAACCAAGCGCGAACGGTCGTAGAACGCTTCGATGGTGGTCCCCTCGGGCAGACTCGATTGCATGTCCGCGAGCTTGAGCTTGACCGCCTCGGTAACCTCGCGCGGGTTCTCGCCCATCAGCATGAGTGCGAGCCCGACCACGACCTCCCCTTCGCCATCCATCGAGGCCGCGCCGCGCCGAATCCTTGGGCCGAACGCCACCTCCCCAACCTGTTGAACGGTGATAGGAGCCCCCTGCGGCGTGGCGCCGAGCACGACGTTGCGGAGGTCGTCGAGCGAGGTCACCAAGCCCTCTGTCCCGATCACGATGTGTTCGCGATTGCGCTCGATGTAACCGCCGCCGGCATTTGCGTTTGATTTCTCCAGCGCACCGACGACATCCGTGATCGACAACCCCATGGACTGCAGGCGCGGGCCGTCGAGGATCACCTGGTACTGTCGGTCCTCGCCGCCGAGACTGTTGACTTCGACCACACCGGGGACTGCCTCGAGCTGTGGCGCGATGTACCAGTCCAGGAGTTCCTCAAGCGCCATCAGCGTCATGTCGTCATTGCGGACGGCGAACTGATAGATCTCGCCGAGGCCGGTACTGATCGGACCCATTTCCGGTGAGCCGTATCCCTGCGGCACGGCCTCGGCGGCGTGGGGCATGCGCTCGCTTATCAGTTGACGCGCGAAATAGATGTCGGTGTCGTCTTCGAATACGACGGTCACGATCGACATCCCGTACTTGGACAGAGAGCGGACCTTGGACACCTTGGGCAGCCCCTGCATCGCGCGCTCGACCGGAATGCTGACGTACTTCTCCACCTCCAAAGGCGAAAGCGCCGGCGCCGAGGTAATGACTTGGACCTGGACGTTCGTGATGTCAGGCACCGCGTCGATCGGTAACTGTACGGCCGCGCGTACCCCAAAAACGACGAGCAACAACGCGAAGAAGATGACCGTAGGCCGCTGACGAAGGGCCCATTCGACAACGGAAGAAAGCGCGGACACTAGTGGCCGTCCTCCCCGAAGGTGTCGCGCAGCAACACGCTCTTGAGGTTGAACACGCCCTCGCTCACGACATGCTCGCCCACGCGCAGGCCGTGTACGACCTCGACATGCTCGGCATCGAATCTTCCCAACGTCACGTCGTGGAGCTCAAAGTGACCGTCGTCCATGCGAACGAATACGACGTCCTCTCCGAGCACTTCGGTGACTGCAGATCTGGGAACGGTCACCTCGGGGCGGATCGGCTCGGCGTCCACGACGATCGACGCGGTGCCAAAGAGCCCCAAACGAAGCTTGCCGTCGCGATTCTTCAGCGGGATTCGGGCGGAGAGCGTACGGGCCCCCGGGTCGACCTCGAGGGAGATATTGGTCACTGTCCCCTCAAACATTTCTTCGGGGTGGGCGTTGAGCACCACCACAGCCGAACGACCTTCACGAACCCTTGCGACGTCACGCTCGAAGATGCGACCGACAAACCAAACCTCCTCCGCAGACACGACCGTGGCGATGACTGAGGTCTCGGTCACGGGATCTCCCGCCACCACGTTTCGGTCTGTGACCACCCCTGCGATTGGTGACCGCACCTGAAACAATATCGGGCCACGCCCGGAACGCCCGACCCCAATGGCACGCAGCCGTTCGCGAGCCGCTCG
>JAESSZ010001064.1 GCA_016763875.1 Nannocystaceae bacterium | reverse complement strand
GGCGTCGGTGTGAAAACCAATACCGCGACTGGCCGCAAGCTCGGAGAGCTCAGCGATGGGATCGATAACGCCGTGCGGGAAGCAGGGCGCCGAGCCCACGATCGCTATCGTGCGGCGATTGATCGCATGCCGCATTTCGGCGACGTCGGCGCGACAGTCGGCTTGGACGGGAACCTTGACGAGCTCGATGTTGAAGTACTGCGCGGCCTTGTCGAACGCAGCGTGGGCGGTCTCGGGGATCACCAAACGTGGCGAGGTGATGCCACGTTCGCTCCGAGCCCGGTCGCGGTACGTTTTCATCGCGAGCAAGATCGATTCGGTGCCGCCGGAAGTCACCGTGCCGCACACCTCGTCGGGGGCGCCAACCGAGTCTGCGCCCAGCATGCCACCCGTCATCGCCACGATCTCCGCCTCGTACTTGACCACGCTGGGCCACAGATCCGAATGCAACGGGTTGGCCTGCGAGAACATCGCGTAGACCTGATTGAGGAAGTCGATGTGCTCTGGATCTCCGTGGTAAACGGCGCCCGACACGAATCCGTCACGCCAGCGCTCTTCCTCGCGCACCTGTAGAGACTTCATGTCCGCCAGAACGTCCGCCCGGGCGCGTCCGCTGGTCGGAATGCGATCACAGGTGGGTAGCTCTCCGGCGTACGGCTTGCTCGACTTTCGGAGGTCAACGAGCATCGCGTCCATCTGCTTGGCGATCATCTCTTTGACGAAAGGCACACGCTTGGCCTGCGTGAAGAGTGTCGACAGTGTGTTCTTCCCGAGTTTTTCGAGACGGCGGCGGGTTCTTCGGGCAACGGACACGGTAGAGTTCTCCTCGACGTTGGACTCAAGACGTTGGACTCAAGACGTTGGACTAAACGGTGCGCTAGCGGGCTGCAAGTCGTGCATGGATTGGCTTGGCGACGCGGTACAACTCGCGGAACTCGCGATACAACGCGTCGTACGTGGCGCGATGCTCCGCGCGCGGCGTGAACGTTCGCCTGACCTGGACCAACCCGGGTATAGCGTCGACATCGGTCCACCCCATCCCCAGCGCGGCAATGAGGGCGGCGCCGCGTGCATTGCATTGCACCGGGTCTTCGACTTGGTCAATGCGACGGTTCAATACGTCGGCGTAGATCTGGCACCACAACTCCGAACGCGCGCCGCCGCCGATCATGCGTATCGGTTCCAGGCGTCGGCCGCAGAACTTCTCGACCGCGTCCAATAGCCAACGGCTGTTGTAGGCTACGCCCTCCATGACCGCGCGCACGAGATGCGTGCGGTTGGTACGCAACGACTGATTAAAGAAGGTCGAGCGCACGTGATTGTCCGCGACCGGGCAGCGTTCGCCGTACAGCCAGGGTGTGAAGATGACGCCATCGCTGCCTGGGGGCGACTCCTCGGCCAAGGCGTCGAAGCGGCGCAAGGCGTCGGCCGGTGGTCCGCCAGGGTTGAGTGCATCGTCGCGACACAAGATGGCGTCGCGCAACCACTCCAAGCACTTGCCCGCCGTCTGTTGCTCGTTAGCGACGAAGTACCGATTGGGAATCGGCGAGGGCAGGGATGCCATGTTCGTGCCCAGGTTCGTTTTCTTGAACGGCACGTGGCACGTCAGCCACGACGAGGTGCCGATGTACACGTGCGCCTCGAAGTCACGCACCGCGCCGGATCCGATCGCCGCGGACTGGACGTCTGGGGTCCCGCCGACGACCTTGACCTCGGGTCGTAGCCCCAACTCTCGCGCTGCATCCTGGGTGAGGGTCCCGATGATATCGGTCGCGCCAACCAATGGCGGCAGTCGGTCTCTCGACAGCGAGGCGTACGCAAGCAGGTCGTCGTCGTAGCGCACACGCGAAATGTCGCGATTGTCCGTCACCCAATGCAGCGCGATCGTGTCGTAGGTGCTGACCGCGCGGCCGGTGAGTCGAAGGTTGAGCCAATCTTTAGGCTCGAGGAACTTGTGCGCCTCGCGGAACACGTCGGGCCGTTCGTGTTTTAGGAAGAGGATGTGCGACAGCGGTTCCTTCCCGATGAGGCTGGGCGCCCCGCCGGTCCGCCGAATCCATTTGTAGAGTTTTTGTGCCGCGTAGCCCTCGACCTTGAGCAGCCCGCCCGTGATCTCGTCGGTGTACTTGGCGCCACGGCTGTCCATCCAGATGAGCGCGTCGTGGAGTGGGTTGCCTTCTTTGTCGATGGCGACGGTGCCCGCCCACTGAGCGGTGACGCCGATCACCTCGATGCGTTTGGGATCGACCGCGCCGCGCGCGTGCAGCTGTTGCGTCGCGGCCACAATTGCCCGCCACCAATCGTGCGGGTCCTGTTCGGCGCCCCCGCCGTCAGGCAAGTTGAGCGTCGTCGGATGCGATACCCCGTCGACGATCTCCCCCTGGGCGGTCGTCACTGCGACTTTAGGGCCCGAGGTGCCCAAGTCGATCGCAAGGATGTAAGGGCCGTCGCTCACGCGCGCTGCGAACCATACCGTTTGTGCCCAGGCCGCGTCACGGATTGGGGCTAGGGTGGCCAAGGAACCCGCGTGAACGCCTCTTTGCCGGACGATCGGACCCTTGCTGCCTCCGCGAGCGTTGAAACGAGCATGAACGAGCGTATCTACGGCATGATGTTGGGCGTGAGGACGGGCAAGGCGGTGGTTGGCGGCGCACTCGCGCTGACGTTAGCGGCGGGAGTCGGCCTGCCAGGATGTCAGCGCCAGGCGACCGAGCAACCTGGCGCTGGGGGAGCGCCCGTCGCGGTGAACGCCGACGATGCTGGGGCCTACGTTGCCGGGCCCGACGATGCTGGGCCCGACGATTCAGGCTCTGACGAGTTCGATGACCCGGATGTCGCGATGGCAGTGGTATCCGCGGACGGCACGCCCACTGAAGTCATCACGTTCGACAATACCGATCCAAACCCTGGTCCCACCGAGCGCGTCGCATCCCAGCCCGAGCGGCCCCCGAACGGTTCGATGCTGACACCTGACGTCTTGTCCGGTCCCAAGTAGACCCGCACGGCCGTTGGGGTTGGTGTGTACTGCCACCCTCGCCGCGTTGCGCTGTCGCGTGCGTTAGTGTTTGGCCATGCGCGACTTTACCCATCGCCTCGCTGTCGTCACTGGGGCCGGTAGTGGCATCGGTCGCTCACTCGCCATCGCGCTCGCCGACCTCGGCGCAGATCTGGCGCTAGTCGACATCAACGCCGATGCGCTCGCGGAGACCGCCAAGAGGCTCGAGCGTACGAGACGGCACGTGTCGATCCACGAGGTCGACGTTTCGGATCGGAGCAAGATGGAGGCACTCGCGGTCGACGTCGAAGCGGAGCACGGTCGTGTGGACATCGTTATCAACAACGCAGGGGTCACGGTTGCCGGCACGTTCGAAGAGCAGTCGATCGAAGACTTCGAGTGGGTCGTGGGGATCAACCTGTGGGGCGTGGTCTACGGCTGCAAGGTTTTCCTTCCGCTGCTGCAGCGCAGCGACGAGGCCTACATCGTCAACCTGTCGAGCATCTTTGGAATCGTAGGCGTGCCGCGGCAAACGAGTTACTGCGCGACCAAGTTTGCGGTACGTGGGTTCTCCGAGGCTCTGGCGGCCGAGCTCGCACAGGGGCCAGTCAAGGTGCTGTCGGTGCATCCAGGTGGGATCAACACGAACATCGTCAAGGCGTCGCGCTATCGCGGGGACAGTGTGGCTACGCGGAGCAAGTTGGTGGCAATGTTCGAGCGTCGGGGGCTGTCGCCCGACATCGCTGCGGAGCGGATCATCACCGCAATGAAGATGAACCGTGAGCGCGTGTTGATCACGCGGGAGGCCTACGGGATCGATGCGATCAAGCGGGTGTTTCCGATCATCCCATCACGCGTGCTTAGCTGGGCGGCACGTCGGCTGGGCGGCGAGTAAACCGGGGGGCTCATCGCATCAGTGTCGGTGCTTGTCGCACGCGTCGAACGAACGTAATGGCGTGTGATCCGGTGGCGGCGCGAGCGGCGTCACAACGCATTTGTCGATCACGGGCCGATGGGCGCTGCGGCTGCTATGATGAAATCCGGATCAGCCACGCTCCTTTATGCCTTTAGCCGGAGCGCGGCCAGGGACTGCCCTCCCTGATTTGCCCTTGCGACATGCCCATCAGAATTAGCCCCGCGCCTAACCGCGTAAGACACGGCACTCGTGCGCCCACGGCGCCCGTGATGCCGACGACGCTTCTGCTCGCAGCGGCCCTCGTCGGATGCAGTTCGACGGCTGGCGAAGACGACGCGATGTCCGCCGAACCTGAGGCTGATACCGGAGGCGCAGAGAGCGACGACGGCGGTCGAGACAGCGGTCCTGGGGCGCAGGAGCCGGTGACCGCGGCCGGCGAGGGCGACGGCAGTTCGGGTGGCGGCACGGAAGACGGTGCCGGCGACGACAGCAGGGACGACGACAACGGAGCCCCACCATTGCCCGCGGGGTGCCCTGACGAATGGCCGAATGGTTGGGTTTTTTGCGAGGACTTCGAAACCCTAGACGACCCTCTGGACAGCTTCTCGCAATACGCGAGTGCCGACGGTGCGCTGGCGATCGATGCAAGAGCAGGCGCTCTACGAGCCGACTACCGCGAGGGCGTGGAGGAGGCGGGCTGGGTCCTGGTCTCCTTCGGCGCTTCGCCCGTTGCCCACGAGGGCGGAACGACGCACGCGAGCGAGGCAC
Organism: Nannocystaceae bacterium; assembly: GCA_016763875.1. Taxonomy (GTDB): domain Bacteria; phylum Myxococcota_A; class Polyangia; order Nannocystales; family Nannocystaceae; genus JAESSZ01. Next base: position 1,236 of record JAESSZ010001064.1, on the reverse strand, counting down.
GGTTCGAAGAGATCTACTGGCGCGTCAAGGTGAAGCACGAACTCGGATGGCCGGATGTCGGCCCCGGAGTGTTCGGTCGCGCGAGCGCATTCGCGGGGGAGGACTGGTCCGAGGCTCTCGTCGCCGAGCTTCGTTCTTCGGCCGGCGAAACGACGCTCGAGGCTGTACCACTGACGTGCGTCAACGGTGAGGCGGTGTTCTGCGACGGCTACAACGACGCAAGTTCACTCGAAGAACTGGACAAGATTGTTGGCAAGACGCCGCTGTTCTCCAGCAAACTGTCTGGTGAGTGGCACTGCGTGGAGGCGCACGTTCGGCTCAACGAGCGCGGCGTTGCGGACGGCGTGTTCGAGTTCTGGATCGATGACGAACTCCAAAACTCGCGCGTCAACATTGTCTGGCGTGGTGACTGGGCCGAGTACGGTCTCAACGCCGTGACGCTCGATAACTTCTGGCCCGGTGGCGCGCGCGCTGATCTGACCCGCTGGATGGACGACGTCGTGGTCTCGACCGAGCCTATCGGCTGCGATTGAACGCGGCAGCTAAGGGTCGACTCGGCGTACCAGATCGTCTGCGCAGACCAGCCAGGGCGGTTCGGGCACGTCCTGCAACTCGTAGAATCCCCCGCAGAAGCACGCGTGAGGGCAGCTGGCGCAGACCTCTTTCTTGACCCTGCGCTCCGCCAAATACTCCGCGAGGTTCACCTCGTCGTTGTTCACAAACACCATGTGTCGCGAGAGCTTGGCGAGGTCGCCGGCCATGAACGACTCGTAGCCCGGCATGAAGCAGTACGGCAGGTTGATGATCTGCAGCTTCATCCGATCGCGCCAGCGGTCGATGAGTTGCATCGCGACCTCGGCGGCGCGGTCGGGGTCTGGCGCGATGCGATTGGTGGCGCGACCAAACGGCGTGAGGAACTGATGTTGAGCCAACGTAACTCTTGCGACCAAGCGAGCCGGGCGATGTCGTCCAGCGCCTCGACGTTGCCTTTGGTCACTGTGACATTCATGCCGAGTTCGACCCCGAGAGGCGCCGCATCGCGGCAGTGTTCGATTCCCGCCATGCTCTGCTCGAACGCCTCGGGTACACCGACCTGATGACCGTGGGATCGGGCGTCCGCCCCGTGGATCGAAAACAGCAGCGTGGTTAGGCCCGACTGCACGAGCTTCTTTGCGTACTGCGGGTAAGCGCACATGCGGCCGTTGGTCGTCACGTTGATGCGCTGGTAGCCGATGG
>JAESSZ010001063.1 GCA_016763875.1 Nannocystaceae bacterium | reverse complement strand
GGACGACGAGGGCGAGCCGTCACCGCAGTACCCGGTCGCCAGTCCGCGGCAGGCATTTGACTCGCTGTTCCTTGGGTTTGTGCCCGACGACCGCCAGGAAGCGGCGGCGAAAGCCCTGGAGATCGCCAAACGCAAGAGCATCTTGGACGTCGTCGACCGACGCATGGACGGCACGGTCGACCGACTCGGTGGCGCGGACAAAGCCAAGCTCGACGCGCACCTGCAAGCGATTCGAGAGATCGAGATGTTGCTCAACAGCACACCACCGGACGTGACCGGGGAGTGCCACCTGCTACGTGACCCAGGCGCCGACCCGCCGCTGGGCGGTGACTTCAACGGCGACGGTGGCGACGGGGTCTACGACGCCAACGCCGGCTATAGCGACGAAGATGCGCGCGCGCGGATCTTCAACGACCTGGTGCACATGGCGTTCGTCTGTGACCTGACGCGCTCGGCAACGCTGATGTACACGATGATGCAGTCGTTCATGAACGTGCTGCAGTTCTCCGGCCACGAGTACCAGCTGCACGACATGACCCACACGGGTAGCCCGAGCGACTTCAACGATGTCATCGCGTGGCACATGGAGCACTTCGCGTACCTGGTCGCGCGGCTTCGGGATACGCCCGAGGGCGACGGCTCGCTGTTGGACAGTTGCGCGGTCGGGTTTCTCAACGAGGCCGGCGGCGGGTACTCCCACGAAAATGGCGTGTCGTACTCAGCCCACTCCACCGATGGCATGGCGATGCTTGTCGCAGGCGGTGCGGGCGGGTTGCTGCGGGGGGAGCACATCGTCGCGCCAGATGGCACGAGTCCTCCCGCGAACGTGATGATCTCACTCATGCAAGCGGTGGGCGTCGATTCGCCGCTTGGCGAGGTGGACTCCCCGCTCGGGCCTCTGCTTCCCTAGACCGTGTCCCAGCGGTACTTGGCGGCCGTCGCGGTGTTGACTGCGAGCGATGCGACGAGGTCGTCTTCGTTGTCGTCGATGCGTGCCAGCCCGTCTTGCGTACGCCGCTCAACCCGAACCGCGAACACATGAAGGATCTCGCGCTCATGCGCAGTGGCTTGGACCCCCTTGGCACGAATCGCGGCATCGACGCGGCTGAGCACAGACACCAGGCCGAACAGATCGATCATGATGTCCGCCAGTCTTCTGGTCGCGACCTGCTCGCCGATGATGTTCTTACCGTGCTTGCGGAGGATTCGATCGGCCGCCTGGGCCAGGGCACGGGCCGTACGACGGAAGATGACGCCTGCTTCCTGTAGCTCCGGGTGCACGTTGGCGATCCCATTCTTGCCAAAGCCCACCGCGAGCTGGGCTCTGCGCCAGGCATACTCCGACATCACCCCGAAGCCCTTGATCGGATGATCGAACACGCCCTTGACCGAACTCTGGAGCTCGCGCAGACCCTCGCCGACGTCCTTGAGCGCGGTGAGTGCGATGAAGAGCCGCAGGACCTCGTTGGTTCCTTCGAAGATCCGATTGATGCGGCAGTCCCGAACGAAACGCTCGTAGGGGTACTCGCGCATGAATCCGCTGCCCCCCGCGGTTTGCAGTGCCTCGTCGGCGGTCCGGCCCGTCGCTTCGCTGGAGAACACCTTCGAGATCGCAGCTTCGATCGCGTAGTCCTCGTAGCCGTTGTCGATGAGCCCCGCCACCATAGTCACCATTGACTCGGCGACGTAGCAGTCGATGACCATCTTGCCGATCTTCTCCTTGATCATGCCGTACTCGATGATCGGATGACCGAACTGTTTGCGCTCCCCCGCGTACGAGGATGCGAGCCCGATGAGTCGTTTCATCATGCCAACGCTGCCGCCGCCGAGACCGGTGCGACCGTTGTTGAGGATCGCCATGGCGACTTTGAAGCCCGCGTTGTCTGGGCCCAAAATGTTGGTGGAGGGAACGCGGACGTTGTCGAGGTACACGCTGGTCGTCGAGGACGCGCGTAGCCCCATCTTGTCTTCATGCGGGCCGGTGGTGACGCCGTCCATGTCTCGCGTGACGATGAACGCACACAGTCGCGCCCGGTCTCCGTCTTGCTCGATCTTCGCGAACACGGTGAAGAAGTCTGCGATGCCGCCGTTGGTGATCCAGATCTTGGTGCCGTTGAGGACCCAGTCGTCACCGTCGCGGATCGCGGTCGTCGCAACCGAAGCTGCGTCCGAGCCAGCCCCAGCTTCGGTCAAGCAGAAAGCCGCCAACATCTCCCCGGTGGCGAGCTTCGGCAAGAAGCGCTGCTTTTGCTCGTCGGTACCAAAGAGCAACAGGCCGCGCATGCCGATCGAGGAGTGGGCGCCGATGGTCACTGCAACCGAAGCGTCGTGGGTGGCGACCTGCTGGAGCGTCCGCGAGTACGCGGCGCTTCCCATACCCATGCCGCCGAACTCCTCGGGGATGCACAGCCCAAACAGTCCGAAGTCCTTGAGTTTCTGCAGAAACTCGTCGGGCATCTCGCCAGCCTGGTCCCATTTTCGGAAGTCGTCCTCGAGTGGTCCCAGCAGCGAGTCGACCGAGTCGATCACCGAGGTCAACATCTCGCGCTCGTCCGGGTCCATCGCGGGGAACGGGAATACGATGTCCTCTTCGATGCGCCCCATGCACAGCGAACGCATGAAACTGCTGCTTTTGTCGACCATGGCGGCCGAGGGTACACGCTCTGCAGGGCGCTGTCGGTGCGCGAGATCGAGGCCAAGCGCGGCTGGCGTCAAAGTCCTGGCGCGACGCGAGGGGGCGAGTGCATCATCGCCGGTGGAGCGTGTTGGACGATGTCGCAAAGTGAATCATCGGGAGCATCCGGACGCCTGGGCGTGGTGGTCATCGGGCGCAACGAAGGCGAGTTGCTCGCGCGGGCGCTTGGCTCGATTGGCACGGCTGCGGACGCGGTGGTTTACGCGGACAGCGACTCGAGCGACGACAGCGTTGACCGGGTGCGTCGGGAGTTTCCGAACGTCCACGTCGTGAGGCTCGATCCCTCGAGAGCGATGACCCCAGCGCGAGGTCGCAACGAAGGCATGGCTCGGTTGCTCGAAGAACTCCCCAATGTGGAGTTTGTCCAGTTTCTGGACGGCGACTGCGATCTTGCGGCGGACTGGCTGACCACGGCTCGCAAGTATCTCGTGAACAACCCCAAGGTCGGCTTGCTGTGTGGGCGGCTGCGCGAACGTGAACGCGAACGCAATCGCTATCATCGTCTCGCAGATATGGAATGGGCCCAGCCAGCGGGCGAGGTCGATGACCTCGGCGGGATCATGATGGTCCGGCGCGAAGTTTGGGAAGAAGTCGGGGGACAAAACTCGGGTATCGCCGCGGGGGAAGAGCGCGAGTTCAGTTGCCGGGTGTTGGCCGCAGGGTGGACGGCGATGAGACTCGCCGAAGACATGGCCCACCACGACATCGACATGGCGCGGTTCTCCCAATGGTGGACGCGGACCTCACGTATGGGCCACAGCTGCGCCCAAGGCCTTTGGATCTACCGCGATCGCCGTCATCTCCAAGAGGTGGTCTCGCTGGCGGTGTGGGGCGGCGTAGTACCCACGCTCGCGGTGCTCGGAGCACTGCCGACCTTGGGCACGAGTTTACCGCTGGCGGGTCTCGCCTACCGTCGCTTGTGGCGCCGCGTTGCGGCCGACCGCGAAGCCGGTGGCGATCGGATGGACGATGCCAAGCTGTACTCTTCCGCGATCGTCGCCGGGAAGTTCGCGGGTGCGTTGGGCGTGGCAAGGTTCGTACTTCGGACGCTTCCTGCCGGACGCGGCGGTCGTCGAAACTGACCGCTGGGGTTGGCTGCCTTCCGTGACCCCGCCTGGTACACTTGTTGCCATGCAGGCTCGTTCGCTACTCGCAGCCTCGTTTGTGGCGACCACCGCGTGTAGCACCATCGAGCCACGGGCCGATGATGCCGTTGTGACGACGTACACCGACGGGGGCGTCGAAGGCACCTTGAGCGCGACGACCGGCAGCCAGGGAGGCTCGGGCATTGTGTCGCCCGCCGACTCGACCGGAGGCGGGGTCACCGGGGGCACCACCGGAGACGTCAATGACGGTACGGGCTCGCTCGGCAGCGACGGAGCGGTTTTCGATCTGGGCGGGATCCCAGACGTTCGCAGAGTCGAGTGTCTGCAGTGTGAAATCGAGTTGATGACAACGCAGTCCAATACGCTGCTGCCACCGGTGGGCGCGCCGCTGTTTGTCACGGCCGCGCTGGACGGCCAAACCGTCTTTGGACTGGGCGAAGCCGACGCCGGACGTATTGCTGTCTCCGGGGACGGCAATGTGATCTATCGCGAGGGCAGTTGCCCGTTGTGGCCGTGGCTCGGAGACACGAGCGCCGCGCCCCCGCGCGTGTTGTGCATTGGGGCGGACTGGCCGTGTCACGGTGAGACCGGCGCCGAGGTTCCCCTCGAGATCAACCACCTGCATATGTACCCGGGGCAGCTGGACTACGGCGGCCTCACGCTGCCCACGGAGTACGAAGGCGACCCGGCGGCACTGCACGCCGACTACGATCTCGTGGTCTATTTCGCGGTCCTGGACTTCGCCACGGACGGGTGGGATTTCGATCCCAGCGACGTCGACACGTTGGAGTCGTTCGCGCGCGAGCAGGGGGGCGGCCTGTATTTTGTCGCGGAGTACTGGGGCGGAGGCATGGGGCAGGTCCAGTTGGACTCCATCAATGCCATGGTCGAGCCCTTTGGCCTGGGCTTCGCGCAGCAGAGTCTGGCCTGGGGACCGACCGGAGCGACGGTCGAACTCGAGTGCTTTCCCAACCCCGAGGGGTGACCCGCGGGCCCTGTGGTAAGAAACTGTGCCGATGGCTAAGCCGAGCACGACCATTGTTTCGGTAACCTACAACGCGCGCAAGACGATCGGCGCGCTGTTGGACGCGATCAAGCCTGCGCACGATAGCGGCGAGGTGATCGTCATCGTCGCCGACAACGCGAGCGCCGATGACACCGACGGCTACGTGCGCGAGCACTATCCGTGGGTCAAACGCATTCAAAACGGCGGCAACATCGGATTTGGTCGTGGCTGCAATGCAGGCTTTGCCCACGTGGAGACCGAGTACGTCTTGTTCCTCAACCCCGACGCGGTGTTGGAGCCCGATGCACTCCGGGTGATGTTGGCGTTCATGGAGGCGCACCCGCGGTGTGGGCTGGCGGGCCCGGCGATGCTGTACCCCGGTGGCGGGTTGCAAGCGGCGGGCATGTTGCTAACCCCCACTGGCGTCATCAAGGCGGCGGCCGGTCTGGGTTTGCGCGCGTTTCCTACCCGACGCGAGATTGAGCCCGGGTCCGCACCGTTCCTCACCAACTGGGTGTGTGGCGCGTGCATGCTGCTGCCGACCGCGGTGTATCGCGAGGTCGGCATGATGGACTCGCGCTTCTTCTTGTATTTCGAGGAAACGGATCTCTGCCAG
>JAESSZ010001062.1 GCA_016763875.1 Nannocystaceae bacterium | reverse complement strand
TCTTGTCACCGCTGCTGTAGCACCGACGTACCAGCCTACCGACGCAAGACCGCGATGGCGCACAGCCCCGCCAACGCCAGCAACGCACCCGCGGGGACCAGCAACACCAAAGGGCCCGGGTCGCCCGGACCGTGCCACAGCCCACCGCCGATGAACCCCACACCCACGATCGGTGGCGACGCCAGCAGGGCAACGCGGATCCGAGCGGCCCAGGCCGGCGGCGTCTCCAGCGTCCGCATCGCCCACGCCGCGGCCAGATTCACCAGCGTCAGCAACCCGCCGTGCGCATGACCGAGCCGTAAGAACTCGCGTTGCAGCGCGTCGTCCACCCAGCCCTGGACGCGGAGACCGATCACCGCTTCCAAGGCGAGACCCATGGCCAAAAACAGCGCGACGAGCACAATGCTCCCTCGTACATGGCCAGTCTCGGTCAACGCACTATTCTCCGATCCAGATCGCCTTGTCGTCGCTCAGGGCCCTGAGCGCTGAGCGAAGGGTTTGCCGCGGCAGCGCCTCTTCGCCGAGCAATGCAAGCAACTCGCGTTCGACAGCGATTCTCGCGGGTAGCGGCGCCATGAAATCGTAGCCCGCAACGACCGCCGCCAGGACATTATCGTCCCCACGCTCTGCCATGGCCGTCAGTCCACGCCACGCTAGCCAGCGTACCGCGGGGTACTCGTCACTCAAAGCCGCGAGCAACGCTTGCAAGCGCGCCCGTGGCGGCCCCTGGGCGCCGACCCGACTCAGCGCGTGGGCGGCCAACGTCCGCTGAACCGGATCGCCCCCGAGCAGGTCGAGCACCACGCGAGAAGCCCATGCCTCGCGTTCGTCGGGGAGGCCTGCCGCGGTCCCTGCTAGTCGCAGTGAGCCCAGGCTCTGCGCCGCCCACTGCCGTGAACGACCCACATGACACTGCGTGCATGCGTCGGGTTGGTCGTGACGTCCCACCAGCGCGCCAGGATCCGGCACGGTGATGCGATGGCTCATCATCCCCTTTAGCAATCCGTAGGTCACGTGCGGCATGTGGCAGTCCGCGCAATCGACGGCCGCGCTGTGCCCACCGTGTTCAGCGCCGCCCGTCAGGATTGTGGGCGAGTGACACCGCCCGCAGGTCTCGGCGACGTCGTACTGGGCGCGGAGCTGACCATCGGGGTCCTCGCCGTGCATGGTGTGGCAGTCGTTGCAGGACAGACCGCGCCCCTGGTCGTGGCACTCAGAGCTCAGCAAGCCCTGGTACTCGTACGCAGACAGTCGTGGCGTGCCGTCGGGCCAGAAGCGATCCGCGAACGGGGACGCCGCCAATCCCTCGAGTTCGGAGTCGCGAAAAATTGGCCGTGACACCGCCCCCAACGGCTGCCCTGGCACAAACCCATCGCCATGCCGCATGACCTCGGTAATGTCTTTGGCGATACGTTGTCCGTGGCAGCGACCGCATACGTCCGCGTGCAGCCCAGGATCGAGGCGGCCGGGCTGAGCGACGGAGTTGTCGACAGGCCGCCCCGACCATGCCGTCAGCACGCGTGCCAGCGGGTTGTCGTGTTTGGCCACGTGGGCCGACGCGCGACCGTGGCACGCTTCGCACGCGATCCCGAGTTCCGCGAGTTGTGGACGCCACAGGCCATCCGCCCCCAAGCCAGGCGACGGCTCGGTGTTGTGGCAAAAGATGCAGTTGTCGCTCCAGCGCGACATGTGACGCATGTAGTCCTCGGCACTGCCATCGCGTCCGTCGGGCGTCAGAAACGCCCCGGACAAATGCAACCACCGCCGCGCTTGCGGGTGCCAGGCCAACGGCAACCGCCACCGCTCCTGTGCACCACCACCACGGTCGATCCGCGCGACGTACTGCTGGTAGCGATGGCTCCCCACCGTGAGTTCGACGTCCACGTCGAGCAGCACGGAGCCATCGTCGACCGACGCGATACGCATGTGCGGCCGCCCTTGCGCCTTGCCCGTCATCGTCGCGACAAATCCCAGGGTCCGCAGCGACTCGCCCGCAAAGGGTGCGAGCACGGCGTCGCCGGTCGCCTTTTGGGTCATCGTACGGTGATAGCTGGCGAACCACGAGGCATGCTGCTGCGGATGGCAACGTGCACACGTCTCCGATCCTGCGGGCTCAACCGCGCCCCGGTCGGGCACTGGGAACTGCCGCGTCGCAGTCACCAGCAAACCCACGCTCACCACGACCAGCCACGCGACGGCCGGACCAAACAACAGCCACGCGGAAAACCGGGGCGCTCGGCGGGCGACGGACAGTGCGTGGGGGGGTTCCAACGGGTGACCTGTCAAGACGAGCGAGCGGCTCTGTCGCCCAACGCCTCGACGCGCTGCGCCACACGCTGGAGCACGTTCAACGGACGGCTCACGGCACCACACCGGCCCTACGTCTCGACGACACGAACCTCGAGTTCTTGGTCGTACAGCGTGAGACTAGAAACGTCGCCGTCTGCCCGCAGCGGCATAGGCACCCCTGGGGTGAGCTGACGCCCTTGGTACTTGGTGCCGTTTTGGCTCTGCAGATCGGCGACCCACGTGCGTCCACGGTGGGTGTAGAAGCACGCGTGCAAGCGGCTCATGCGAGCCGAGGCAACAACAAACTGGCAGGCCTCGTGGCGCCCCAACACGACCGGACCTTCCCGGATATCGAACTTTCGTGGGGCCTCGCCGACGCGCGACAACTCCAGCATCGGCCGCACCAACGGCTCAAAAAGTGACTCAACGGTCGTCGGCTCTTCCCAGGCGCCATCGGCTTGTGCCGTCGACTTGAACGCTGACGCCATTTCTCGACCACTGCCGAATCGATCGGCCGGAGTCTTGGCCATCGCGCGGCGCATGAACTCGTCGAGCCGGGGCACGGATCGGAAACTCTCCCCGGGCAGCGTCGCGGTACTTGGGTTGGTCTCGCCACGTTGGCCCGGTACGACGTTCACTGGAATGGCGAGTTTCGGGATTTCCGCCTCCATGTGCTGATTGAGCAGCTCGGGCAGGCTGCGGCCGTCGTACGGCAGATTACCCGTGAGCAACTCGAACCCAATGACCGCCAGGGCGTAACGATCGGTCGCCGGACCCACATGCTTGGTATCGCGGAACTGCTCGGGGCTCATGTAGTGGGGCGTGCCAAACACCGAGCCCGTCGCGGTCGCGGCGTCGTGGGCGAGCCACTTGGCGATACCGAGATCGATAATCACCGGATCCCATCCGCTTTGCACGTTGCGCAGCAGCACGTTGTCGGGCTTGAGATCGCGATGCACCACACCGAGGCCGTGCAGCTCGTCGAGACTCTGCCCGACGCCAACCATGAGTCGATGCACACCCCATGCGTCACCGCGGCCGATCGCGGCCGCGGGCGAGAGACCATCGACGAATTCCATCGCCATCCACGTGCGGCCGAACTCGTCGCTGCCGTAGTCCTCGACCTTGATAACCCCGTCGAAGAGCGTCCCCGCCATCTACTTGGCCTCGCGAGCGAACCGCTGGGCGGCCTCACTGCCCTCGTGGACCTCGGCGCGCAGCCATTTGACCACCACCAAGCGACGGCGCATCACGTCGACACAAAGATGCACGTCCCCCACCGCACCTTCGCCCAACGGCCGAATTCTGCGATGAGGGCAGCTTTTCACGCGGCCTTACTCTAGCAAGGTTGCCGACGCACGGGCGCAAGCGTTGCGAGCAACGCGCACTCGCCCCCGTCGTGGCGCCCAGACCGTCGCTGTCGGGCCCTACAGCGGCAGTTGAACCTTGGTGTACGGCTCCGCAAGAAACGCTTTTGCGACCCCACCAACGGTAATC
>JAESSZ010001061.1 GCA_016763875.1 Nannocystaceae bacterium | reverse complement strand
GGGCCCAGGACGCGACACGAAGAGGGCGCTGACCGGGCGTCAGTCACCGATGAGGAACAAAGTCGTGGGCCTCGGGGGCGGTGTTATGTCGGCGCGAGGGTTGCACCACAGACTGCTAGGAGGCCATCGTGATCAATACGATGAACAGCGTGATGCCGAGCCGGATGAGAAATCCGTGGAGGGCGCCGCGCTTGGTCTCACCTTTGCCCGCGACGTACGCAATGATCAGGCCCAGCAGCGAAAACACCAGGCCACCGAGCATCCCGAGGCCGTAGCTCCCCCCGCTGTCAGTGTCGTAGGTCTCGATCGGCTGGTAGTCGAATGTGGGGGGCGCATACGGATTGGGTGCCTGCCCGGGCTGGCCGTAGGCCTGCTGCGCGGGCGGCAACCTCTCCGGGTTCAGCGCCGGACCGCCCACCGGGGGTGGCCCCCCGAGGGGACTTGCGGTCGGCGCGTTGAGAGGATTGTCGACCGGCGCATTGAGAGGATTGTACGGCGGAGCGTTGAGTGGGTTTGTGTGTGGCATTGGGGGCTCGCGCCCAATCTAGCAGCAAACCTACACAGTAAGATCCGCGGATTCTCAGGTACCCGGTGACCCGCCCGACGACACGGTGTTGCACGATCACGCCAACGACCCGGGCCTTGTCGAGCAGGTGGTCGACAGCGGCGGCCAGCAGGGGCACATTGGAACGACTGTCGCGTTATCTACGCCGTTTTGCGGCCGGTGCGATCCAGACGCACTCGACCGTCGGGCAAGCGCTGGATGGCATTAGCATCATCACCGGCGTCCTCCTCGAACACGCCGTCTGCAACCAAATAGTGAAGGTGCACGTAGAGACGAAGGTCGGATCGGAATCGTTGCAGGACGATGATGATCCCGGCATGCAGCCGACTCATCGTTGTTCGTTGATGGTTGCGCTTGGCGGTCCGGCGTAGCTGCTGACTCAGCGCGCTGTGAACACACGACACACCGCGCGCAGCAAGGTGGCGTCGTGCCCTTGCACCACAGGCGTCCGCCCAGTCGGCGAGGGTAACCCTCAGCGCCTGGCTGAGCCCGCAGATGAGCGTGGTCGTGACGGCGTCAGGTGGGCTCCCGCTCGTGGATGCGGATGGTCGCTCGCAATGAGGCTCAACGGCCCGGAGCTGTGCATCCCCACCGCCCAGGCCTGCTCATCGACGCCGCGCCCCGGCGCGTGTGAAGCACTGCGTGAACCGTGGGTCAACGATAGGCGTCGACGGTCGAGGTACGCCCACAAGGGGAGGGGCCCACGTGCGACAGCCACCGACTTTTCGTCGAAGTCGGCACGTGGCGTTTACGCGCGTTATTGGCCCCGTAGAGCATGATTTCGCGATCTTCGAATTTTCGAAAATCCGTTGGTCACAACCAGGTCGACGTCACTCCAATACGCGCAACGCCGCACCAGCCCCAAAATGGGGCCGGTCGGGAAGGGAACCAGATCGTGCAGCCGATCCTCGACGTTATTCAACGGAGGCGTAGTGCCTTCGACCAACATCCGTTCATCCGCTTCCTTCGTGACGAAGGCATCCCGGCTCAGCAACGACTCGCCTACGCACCGTACGCGAGTCACTTCGTGCTCACGTTCGCGGACTTCAATCGGGAGTTCTTACGCGAGGACGAGCCGGAGACATCTCGACAGGAGATGGTCAACCGCCATGCCGACGAAGATGCGACCCACTACGCGTGGTTCCTTCATGACCTGGACGTTCTGGGCTTCAACCCACAGTGTCGCTTCACGGACGCACTAGCATTTTTGTGGAGCGATCTGGGCAAGCACGCCCGGGCGATGGGGCACTTTGTCATCGCTGCGACGCGTGACACCAGTGCGCCCATGCGGTTGGTGATCATCGAGGCTCTGGAGGCGCAGGGTAACGTCTGGCTGACCGCGACCGTGCAGGCGGCTCGCTCTCATCCCGACAGAGACAAACTCCGCTACTTCTCGCAGAGTCATCTCGACAGGGAGACTGGGCATGCGATCGGGAGCGACGTCGACGAGATCCACGCGACCGTGCTCCCAACGGAGCTTCGCGCTCGCGCCGAGACTCTGGTGCACGGTATTTTCGACCACACCGAGGCTTTTTGTGCCGAGATCTTGAGACGCACGCAAAGCGCATCCGCGTCCACCATGTTCGGTTTTGCCGGTGAAGCCGCAAGGACAGCACGGTGAGAACCGTTCGTAACCTCATCATTGGAGCGGGTCCCGCTGGGCTGCAGCTGGCCCACTTACTGGACAAGCGCGGCGAGGAGTATCTCGTGCTTGAGCGCGGTGAAGGGGCTGGGACCTTCTTCGAGAGCTATCCGCGGCACGACCGCCTGCTGTCGATCAACAAGATACACACCGGCTACCCGGACCTTGAGTCACGGCGTCGTTACGATTGGAACGCGTTGCTGTGCGACGACGAGGCCATGCAGTTTCGGGAGTTCTCAGCGGACTACTTCCCGACGGCGGCCCAACTCGTCACCTACTTGCAGAAGTTCGCCGAGCACTATCAGATCGAGGTGGCCTACAAATCCAACGTCGTGCGGGTGAGCAAGGTCGACGAGCGCTTCGAGGTCGCGCTCGACGATGGCACTCGATTCGCCAGCGAGCGCCTCTTCATCGCCACCGGCGTGCCACTGGTGAATAATCCCGACATTCCTGGGGTGGAGCTGTGCGAGCCGTATGACCGCTTCTCCGTGGACCCAGACGACTACATCGACCAGAGAGTCTTCATCGTAGGCAAGGGGAACTCCGCATTCGAAACGGCAGACGCCCTCATCAGCACCACGCGCAAGATGTGGGTCTGTGGCGAGACCAATCTGAAGCTCGCGTGGGCCTCGCACTACGTCGGTCACCTCAGGGCGGTGAACAACAACTTTTTGGACACGTACCAGCTCAAGGCCCAGAACAATATTCTCGACGGCAATCTGCGCGCGGTGAGAAAGGACGACGCCTCGGGCGATCTCATCGCCGACGTCTGGTTCGAATCGCGCCAGCAAACGCTCTCCTATCCATGCGACCGCGTGCTTTTGTGTACCGGGTTTCGCTCGGACCTTGGGATCTTCGATGCGTCCACCGCCCCTACACGACGCCAGTGTGGGCGCTTGCCCGCGATGACTAGCGAGTGGGAGTCGGTGAATGTTCCCGACATGTTCTTCATCGGCACGCTCATGCAGTCCCGCGACTATCGAAAAACGATGTCGGCGTTCATTCATGGGTTCCGCCACAACATCGAGTCGCTAATGACGCTTCTGGACAAACGCGATGGCAAAGGGCTCTGCGTCCATCCTGCGCCTCTTCCCGGGTTTGGTAGGGAACTCGCCTCGGCATTGATCGACCGGTTCAGCACGTCCGCCGCGCTCATGCTGCAGCCCGGGTTCCTCGGAGATGTCGTATTGCCCAGCCCCGGCCATGGGCCGGCCGAACACATCCCGGAACTGCCCGTCGACTACGTGATGGAGACGGTCGTGAACGAGCACCCGGCGCTGTACGTGCTTACGCTTGAGTACGGAAAGTCCGACAAGTACATGGATCCGTTTGCGATGCCGCGTGGCGTTGGCGTCACCGAGGACTTCTACATCCATCCGATAGTCCGGTACTTCGAAAACGGCGAGCTCGTCGACCGGTTTTTCCTGCCCGACGATCTCGACAACGACTGGCGTGACAACGACAAGTACATCTCGGATCTTGCGGCGTGGATCGACGCGCATCCTGCCCAGCTCCAGCAGGGGGCTGCGACATGAGAGAAGTCGACGTCTGCGTCGTGGGGCTGGGGGTGTCTTCCCTGGCGCTCGTCCGACGCCTGGCCGGATCAAAGCAGAGCTTCGTCGTGATCTCTGAGGAGGACTTCGGGGTGTGGGGCGAGCTCGCCAAACACGGGGACGACTTCGATCTGCTGTCGTCCAATGCCGTGGCCGGATTTTCGTGGTGGGACTTCGACCTCGACTTCCACTTTTTCACCGCGACCGACTACTACAAGCGCCTCCAGGCCGATGTCACCCCTGAGATTCGAGAACGGATCCTGCGTACGCGTGCGGTCCGGTACGTCGAGCGGGACGACGGCACATTTGATGTCCACACCAGCGATCCCTGTGACGCGCCGATTCACTGCCGCCATCTTGTCGTGACGGCGGCGCAAACGGTCGACGGCCCTGGCATCTGTGAGACGCTTCAAGAGACGTTCCGTACGCGCGGCAAGACGGTGCTCATCGACGGCTACGGCGACACCAGCAACATGTACATGTCGCGACTGATGCTTGGCGGCAATCACGTCATTTTCGCGACGGAGCACTTCCAGAACTTCGACAAGCTCTTCCGCACGGATGGCAATCGTGAGGCGTGGGCGCCGCTGGACATGTTCGAGCCCTATCAGTACCTGGCCAAGCACAACCACGAGCGGTCCTACAAAAGCGCGTTATGTACGGCAGTGTCGCCCTACGGGAACACGTGGATCTCGCGACTGTTTCGCAAGCGATCGGGCCTGGACGCGCTCACACAGCCGGAGGACTTCTATCGCGACGACATTCCGTCCGCGTGGCGCAGCTACCTCTTTCGCACTGGGGTCAACGCAGGGTTCGGACTTCCCGTGAAGTACTGGTCAGTGGACTCGTTTTTTGCGCACTTCGACGGCGAGTACCGCGACCACATGGTGCAGCACCGCATGCTGCTCAACGACCCCTACTTCTTCATGAAACGAGGACAGGTTCGGGTGGTTCACCCCAAGCGGATCGAGTGGGTCACTGAGACGGAGTGTCTGATCGATGGGGAGCCGGTCCACATCGACAAGCGGATCAAGGCTGGCATCGCGAAGCCCGAGCGGGTGCGGGTCACAGGACGGGATGGGCGGGATTGGGAGTATCGGTACACCGATTGCCTTTACGGGTTGTGGAACGCGAAACGCCCCAACTTGTATTTCCTGGGCGTGGAACGTCCGACGACGGGTGCATTTGCGGGCACGTCGGAGATTCAGTGTGAGTTCATCTTCCGGTTCATCGAGGACCGGGGTTTTCATGCGGACTTGGTGTCCGAGTTCGACGCAAGGCTAGCGTCGTGGAAGTACAACTTCCTTGAATCTGGGCAGGAGTACAAAGGGCTTGAACACACGCAGTTCACGGGCATGACCAATGCAGAACTCAGCCGCGTGATGGGTAAGTCGCGTCGCTGGTGGCCCTCGCTCAAGGCCGGCGAGTTTGCGGCGTATCTGACCGGTCCTGGCATCCCCGCGCGCTACCCCGATCTGACGGATGTCAACGACAAGTACAACGAGTACTGCCGCCGGTGGACGAACATGTTCGTGGGTGGGCTGATCGCAAAAATCGCTTGGGTGCCACTGTTTGCTGTGAACTTCATGCTGCTCGGCGCGACGCTTGGATCGTGGCTGCTGCTGGCGTTGGGGCTATTGTTGTTGGTTCCGCTGGCAAGGAAGTTTGTCAACGCTGTGGTGTATGACGTGCTGTCGTTCGGCGAGGCGACGAACCTCTATCAGCACATCGCGATCTCGACCGCAATCTGTGTCGCGTTTAATGCCGTGGCGCTTGGCGTTGGAGAGACGTGGCCGGGGACGGGGGCGGGATGGCTCGCGCTGCGATCCGGGGTGCCGCAGGTGGCGGCGCTGGCGGTCGTCGACATTGGGCGGGCGTACTTTGGGAGCCGGCTGTTGTTCAACGATGTGCGCGGCAAGGAAGCGTATGGGGATCGCGTCGACGCGTACTTGGACACGATGCGGGCGTCGGCTTGGTACCAGCAGTACTTGGGCCCGGATGAGACTCCCGCGGAGTAGCTCGTCCACATCAGGCATCACCAACTGAACTTCGAGAGAGACACAATGACGACCACTCACGAGACCCACTACCTGATCCTCGGCGCGGGTCCAGCCGGCCTGCAGAGTGCCTACTTCCTCGACAAGGCCGGACGCGACTACCTCGTCCTTGAAGCCTCGGACCAGGTCGGGGCGTTCTTCTCCAAGTTTCCCCGCCACCGAACGCTTTTGTCGATCAATAAGCGGTACACCGGGCACGACGATCCGGAGTACAACCTGCGCCATGACTGGAACTCGCTTGTCAGCGACGACCCCGAGCTCCGAGTCACTAACCGCACGCAAGAGTACTTTCCGTCCGCCGACGTGCTCGTCCAGTACCTCGGGGAGTACGCCGAACGCTTCGCGCTCCGCGTACGCCTGCAGCAGCGGGTCAACACAGTCTCCAGGGACCCCGAGACCGGGGCGTTCCGGCTCGAGTGCGCGAGCGGCGACGTCTACGTCTGCAAAGTCCTGATCGTCGCCACGGGCATCGGGCGGCCCCGCATTCCGGACGTCCCTGGCATCGAACTCGCAACCGGCTACGAGTCGATGTCCGTGGACGCAGACGACTACCGCAACCAGAGCGTGCTGATCCTTGGCAAGGGGAACTCCGCTTTCGAGACCGCGGACAACCTCATCCCGACCGCGGCGATGATCCACCTCATCAGCCCGGGGCCGCTGCGCCTGGCTTGGGAGTCGCGCTTCGTGGGCGACCTACGGGCGATCAACAACTCGTTCCTCGACACCTATCATCTCAAGTCGCAGAACGCGTCGATCGACGGCGTCATTCACGAAATGGCTCGGAGCGACTCGGGCAAGATCCGGGTCAGCTTTTCCTCGATCCACGTCGAGAACGAGATCGAGCAGATCGAGTACGATGTCGTGCTCCGCTGCACCGGATTTTGCTTCGACGATCGGATCTTCGACCCGTCCTGCGCGCCCGAGACGACCCTCAACGGCCGTTTTCCGGCGCTCACGCCCGGGTTCGAGTCGGTCAACGTCCCCGACATGTACTTCATGGGTGCGACGACCCAGTCGCTCGACTACAAGAAAAGTCAGTCCGCATTCATCCACGGGTTTCGCTACAACGCCGTCGCGCTCGCTCAGCTGCTCGAGGAGCGCTACGAGTCCACGCCACTGCCTTACGAGCCCATCGATCCCAGCCCGGGAGGCCTGACCAAGTCGATCTTCAAGCGCATGAACGTGACCTCCTCCCTGTGGCAGCAGGTTGGATTCCTCGCCGATTTGGTTGTGATGCCCGGCGACGGCGAGACCATGGCCCGCTACTACCATGACCTTCCGTACGCCTACCTGCGCATGCACGGCGCGCGGATCAGCGAAGGACGGGACTTCTACATCACGATGTTCCGGCTGGGGCACGCCCCCGAGGACGCGTTCAACCACGAGCGCAACGCGAACCCCTTCGAGGGCGAGTCGAGCACGGCGATTCACCCGGTCTACGAGTTCTACCAGCCCACGGGGAGCGACGGCGAATCCCCCACCTCCACGTTCCACGTGCTCGAGGACTTCTTCGGAGACAGGAGCGCCAGTGAGTACATCGAGACGTCGACGCTGTACTTCGAGAGCTCGAATCAGAGCCACCCCGTCCCGGTCCGCCAGCTCGAGCAGGCCCGATTGATGGCCCGCGACCAGAACATGCGGCTGGTTGACGAGGACGCCCGCCAACGACGTGCCGCCCGTCTGCGCGAAGTGACCGCCGCGGCTAACCAGCCCAGGGACGCAGAGTGAGCGGCCGAGTCCGTGCGTAGACAGTTTTAGTGGGGGATCCGTCAAATACGACAATGATGTCGTATTTGGCGCGAGATCCGCTGGGTGGATGCGACGATGGGGACAATGGCGCGGTCGTCTCGAGGCAGGTCGTTGGTCCGGACTGGGGGCGCACGCGGACGCAGCGCGCCGCTACCCAGCGAGGTGGTGACTCCATGGCGGCAGGTGCCGTTGGTGGTGCGGGCCACGACGGCAATCGTGCGGACGCACCGGAAGGTGGCGAAGGCGAACACGGAGGCGGTGATCGAGATCGGGCGTCGCATGACGGCGGTCCGCGAAGCGCTCGACCACGGCGAGTTCTTGGCGTGGGTGCGCGAGGCGATTCCGTTCGAGCCACGCACGGTGCAGCGCTACCAGGCGCTGGCGGCGTGGGCGGACGCCGAACCGGTTCAGGCCCGTCGTCTCGCGCGCCTCGGCCCGAGCAAGCTGTATCGCGTTGCGGCGCTACCCCGGTCGCGTGTCGTCCGGCTGAAGCTCGCCATGCCAGTCTCGATCCCGGGCGGTGATGGACCCAAGCCTCTGGACACGATGACGGTCGCTTAGTTCGAGCGCGTGATCGGTGAACTCGCTCCGCTCCCGCCGCCGCCGACCCCCACCGACGCAGTCGTCGCCAGGCTCCGCCAGCGCCTCGCCGGTCTGCACGCGCTCGCCGACACGCTGACTGCTCACGCCGACGACATCGACCCCGCGACCGCGGCCGAGCTGCTGGTCGAGGTCGATGCGGTGGCCGAAGCGCTGCACGACGCCCTCGACTGACGGCAACGATCAAGTTTGACCCCGACCATACGAAGTTCGCCAACATGCATCGACGATTATCTTTGCGGTCGGAGCCGATCATCCAAGATTCACATCCGAGCGGCGCGGGCTCCACCTCGACACCATGCAACGACATTCTTCGCTCGCCTGCCGTGCCACCCGCGGCGGGGTCCTTTGCGCTGCCAGTTTCATGACCGTCGCGTTGCTCTGTGGCTCTGCGTTGGCGGACAGCTCCGTGTACCTGACCAACAACACGTCCAAGCCCATCAAGGCTTTGCGCAAGGATCGACGGTCGCTGCTGGTCGCTGCCCATACGCCACTGGCGGCCCATGAACTCGGACCACCGACGATTCGGCCTTTCGTTCGCACCGACGACTACCGCTGACCTCGCAGCGCCCCGACGGCCCGCTCCGCAAAGATGGCATGAAGGGTCGACCCAAGCCCGATTGTCAACCGGCATCCAGTTTGGCGTGACGTAGGTCGACGCCCGTCGCCGAGCGCGGATAGCCGGTCCCCGCCCGAGGGGGCGTCCGTCGCCGGCTTACGTTCACAACGCACGTCTCGTTGGGGGCGGGCGTCGTGCATCTCGTGCTACCCAACGATGAGCGGCGCGGCCTCGCAGCGGGTTCGAGGGGTCGACTCACCCCGACCCGAACACCGTCAGCGTCGACCCCGAGGCCACCGCGATCTCCGCTCGTCCGTCGCCGTCAAGGTCGCCAGCGGCCGAGTGTTCGACCGCTTCGACGCGGAACTCGGCCGTCCGCGTACGCTCAGGGGCAGCTCGTGTCCCGATCTCGATTTGCGTGAGTTCGCCGCTTGCGCCCATCAAGACGAAGTCGTCGGCTCCGTCTCCATTCAGGTCACCAACCGTGCCGAGCACTGCAGGCCTCTCCAAGGGAATGGGTAGTTGTAGCCGTTCAGGTGCAGTAGCGCGCCCGTCGGGAGTGCAGTCACTTCCAGGAGCAGAGGCCGTAGCAGTATTCCTCGCACGCCTCGGTGTCGGGGTTGCAGCAGTCTCCGTGCTGACAATCGCTGTCCAGTTACCCCCCCCCCGC
>JAESSZ010000107.1 GCA_016763875.1 Nannocystaceae bacterium | reverse complement strand
GGGCTGCATGCTGATGAATCAGCGCATGAATTGAGTCGGCCAGACCCACAGCAGCGCTCGGCAGCCAGACCGCGAGGAAGCGTTGCTCCGGTCGGTGGCAGCGCGACCCTGTGGAAGCGCCTGCTTCCGCCCGAAGTGCGCGCGTAGGCGACGGCCCTACTCCGATTCTGTGTCGAAGTCGGCCGCGCTGTGACGCTCCGCCAGCTGCTCGGACTTCTCGCCCCAGACGCGGTTGACCCGACGGCCGCGTTGCACGGCTGGACGTTTCTCGATCTGGTCGGTCCAGCGCATCACGTTCTCGTACTCGTGCACCGCGAGGAACTCGGCGGCATCGTAGACCTTGTTCTTGAGCAGCGCCCCGTACCAGGGCCAGACCGAGATGTCCGCGATCGAGTACTCGGAACCCGCAAGGTACTCGTGGTCCGCAAGCCTGCGATCGAGGACGTCGAGTTGCCGCTTGACCTCCATGGCGAACCGGTCGATCGGGTACTCCATCTTCGATGGCGCGTACGCGTAGAAGTGGCCGAAACCTCCGCCCAAGAACGGGCCGGACCCCATCTGCCAAAACAACCAGCTCAGCGCCTCGGTGCGTTCGACCCGTCCCTCGGGGAGTAGCGTGCCGAACTTTTCCGCCAAGTACAGCAGAATCGAGCCTGACTCGAACACCCGGACGTGCGGGTCTTCGCTTCGGTCAAGCAGCGCGGGGATCTTGGAGTTCGGGTTGACGTCGACAAAGCCGCTGCCGAACTGCTCGCCCTCGAGAATGTTGACAAGCCACGCGTCGTACTCGGCCTCGCTGTGGCCAGCCTCGAGCAGCTCCTCGAAGATGATCCCGGCCTTCACACCGTTGGGCGTAGCGAGCGAGTAGAGCTGGTACGGGTGCTCACCGACAGGCAGCGCCTTGTCGTGGGTTGGACCGGCGACGGGCCGGTTGATGCTGGCGAACTTTCCGCCGCTGCCCTTGTCCCAGGTCCAGACTTTAGGGGGCGTGTAGGGAATATTCGAATCGGTCATCGTCGTCGCTCCGGCGTGCCGCGATTGATCGCTGCGGAACGTCGCGATGTTACCCGAGGGTGCTCCACCCGGAACGACCTGCTCAATCGTCGGGCAACCGAAGCCGATCGAGCAGGCTCTCAGGCGGCCGCGGCCGCGCGACACCTCGCAGGGCCAACACCACAGCCACGAACTCCTCACCAAACTGACTGCAACGCGTGCACGAAGCGACGTGGCCTTCGAAGGCACTGCGGTCGCTGGCCGAAAGCTCTCCGTCCATGTACGCCGACAGCCGGTCGAAAACCTGTTGGCAGTTCATTCCGCGCCCCTCGTCGGTTGACGCTGACGGAGGTTGACGGCCCGGCGCAGCATGAGTCGAGCCCGGTGAATCCGCGACTTGACGGCCGCCAGACTCAGGTCGAGCGCACCCGCCACCTCCATGTTGGACAGCCCTTCCAGATCTCGCATGGCGAGGATCTCACGGTCGGCCGCCGGGAGCTCGCCCAGACACTCGAGCGACAGTCGCGCGAGACGTTCGCGGTCGATGGTCTCCTCGGACATCGGTATGCAAGGGGCGTCGCCCAGTGGGCCGAGGCTCTCCAGCGGCACAACGGGCGCCTCCTTGCGAGACCGACGACGCAGCGCCTTTCCAATGCGTCGATGCGCGATGCGCCAGATCCAAGTGTCGAGCGACGCCTCGCCACGAAACTCGTCGATCGCACCCACGGCGTCGAGGAAAGCCAACTGGACAACATCCTCCGCATCGGCAGCGCTCCCCAACGCGCGACAGGCCACGTGGTAGATCCGCGGACCAAGCGTCCGCACGCGCAGCGCTATCTGGCGCTTGTAGTCTTCGGCGTCCGACACGTCCGCGGCGCGATAGTACGCTCCCCATGTCGATTGTTCGCACGCAGCCTGCATGTCGGTGTTTGGAGCCCGCGCGTCGCGTTGGGATTCAGCAATCGTGCCCCGCACGTCGGCGGTCATCGCGCTCAGATCGTACCGCCCAAAATACCCTGAACCCGTTGGGCTTGCGTGGGCTCCGTACAGTTGTGCGTGCATGGGATCTCGCGGCCGGCCTTGTCCCGCTGCTGGTAGCCGGACTTGTGGGCTGTGCGACCGTGGGACCCGCCGCCCCGCGCGCCTCATCGAGGGCCCCTGAGTGCACCGCGGATCGACAATGCCACGACGGCCAAGTGTGCGACGCCCAGCGGTGCATCCGTTGGTGGAAGATGAAGGGGGAGACGCCAGAACTCACGCCTCATGAGGTCCAGGTGCTGCTCGACCGTGGTGACATTCAGATTCTAGACGTTCGGACACCGGCCGAGTTCAAGGGCGGCCATATCGACGGCGCGGTGAGTGTGCCCATCGGCAAGCTCGAAGACGCCGCCGACGAGCTTCCGCTGGACCCCACCATGCCGGTTGTCGCGGTTTGCCTCACGGCACATCGGTCGATCGGCGCTGTTCGTTTGCTCAAGCGCAAGGGCTACGACGTCGTCCAGCTTCAAGGGGGCATGCGGGCGTGGAGGAAGGCCGACCTGCCCGAAAAAACGGGCAAACCCACGAACTGACCCCGAGTGCCTGAATCCATTCGGGTCCGCTGGGCTCAACCCAGTGCATGGCTGACCGATTGCTGTCCGCGCTGATCTACTCCCTGCCCCTTCTCGCCCACGCCTCCCTTGGGTGCTCGGCGGATTCAGACGAGGATGCGACCGCGGGCAGCGAGTCGACGGCCGCGAGCGAGGCGACCGGTGCTGCGACGTCGAGCCCGGGCGGCTCCGACGACAACGTGGACGGTACCGCCACGGGTGGCGAACCGATGGACACTGGCGACAGCACCGGAGACGCAATGACGGGCGCCCAGAACGACTGTGCGACTGCGGACCTCCCTTCCTGCCCCGCCTCGCCGGGTGCGATCTCCGCTCAGCTCGCCGACGAACTGCTTGCGAATGGCTCGGCGACAGCCCTCGATGTGCGAGGCTTCGAAGCGTACGAAACCCAGCACGTCACCGATGCTGGCGTCCTCGACGCCGGCGATCTCCGCGCGATGGTGGATGGGGTCTCTGGGCAAGTCGCGCCACCACAGCAGGCCCAAATGGTGTTTGAGGCGGCCGGGATAGGCCCGAACGACGCGCTCGTCGTGTATGGAGCTGACAACGATACGGGGACCGCCCGCGTACTGTGGACGCTCGCGTACTACGGCCACACCGGCAAAGTCTGGATGCTCGATGGCGGACTGACCGAGTGGACGGCGCAGGGATACGGCGTCCAGATGGGGGCCGCGCGCGGGTCATCGTCAGTCTATGCGCCTGTTCCGGTCGAGGCGCTGCGGGTCGACGCACAATGGGTGCTTGACCACCTCGACGATCCGATCGTCACCCTATTTGATGCCCGAAGCGCGGAGGAGTACGACTATGGTCACATTCCGGGTGCGGTCTCCGTGGACTGGGGTCTCAACCTCGGGCCCGATGGTCTGTACCTGCCGGCTGCCGATCTTGCCGCCCTGTACGGGGAGCCAGCCGTGGACCAGACCCTGGTGGTCTACTGTCAAACGGGGAGCCGGGCGTCCGTGGACTGGCTGGTGCTGACGATGCTCGGTTACTCGGACGTACGGATCTACGACGGTTCGTGGTCGGAGTGGAGCGCCGATCCCAGCAACCCTCAGGAGTAAGCGCGTCCCGGCGGCGGCCGTATAGATAGCCTTGTCGGTCGAGCCGAGTTCAAACGTATTCGACTGCGCGCCAGAGTCCTCGGCCGCCCGCCGCTGCCCTTGCAGGACTGCGCCTGTGTCCTACGGCGTCGAGTGATTGGCCAACCACGTTTCGATCGCAGGCAACCCCTCGTCGTGGCCGTCCACGTCCTCGATGTAGCCCGCACGCGCCTCGTGGGCGAGCGCGAGCGCTCGCGGCCGCTGCTCGGGGTCGGGCCACAGAGCACGGGCGAGCAACAAACGCGTGTCGGCGAGCTCTGTCGGCGAGCTCCCCACCGACGCGCGAATCGAAACCGCGAGCTCGGCGTGCGCGCGAGCGACCTCGAACTGTCCCTGCTCCAGGGCGATGTGCGCCAACCCGACCATGGGATACACAGCAGTGGGGTGCTTGGCGCCCAGCCCCTGCTGGAGGATGGCCAACGACCGCTCAAACTCGATCGCAGCCCCGGAAAACTCGCGCCGCTGCTGCAGCACCTTGCCAATGCTGAACCGTAGTTGGCCGACCTGAGAATGGGTGGCCCCCAGCGCCCGCTCGTGGATATCTAGCGCGCGTCGGTGATGCTGTAGTGCCCGCGCAAGCTTCCCGTCGTTGGCGAAGACCGTGCCGATGTTGCTGAGCGTATACGCCAGGGTTGGGTGGTCCGAGCCCAGCACGTCTTCCTGAATCGCCAGCGCTCGCTCGAAATACTCCAGCGCCTCGGCATACTTACCCTCGCTCCCCAGGACCATACCGATGCTGTTGATCGTCGTAGCGACATCGGGGTGCGAGGGCCCTTGGGCCTCCACCATGATGGCCAACGCGCGCTCGAAGTGCGCCCGCGCTTCGCTGTGCTTGCCTTGCCGCATGAGCACCTGAGCGATGTTGTGGAGCGGGCGAGCAACGTTTGGGTGCGTTTTTCCGAGCGCCCCTTCAAAGACCGCCAGCGCGCCTCGCAACTCAGTGAGCGCCTCGTCGTACTTGCCCTGGCTCTGATACACGGTACCAATGCTGTTGAGCGACATGCCGACGTCGGGGTGATCCGACCCGAGCGCTTCCTCCTGGATGGCCAGGGCGCGCCGATGGTGCTCGAGCGATTCTTCGTGCTTGCCTTGAGTCATGAGTACGATGCCAATGTTGCTCAGGACTCCGGCGATGGAGGGGTGGTCGCGATTGAGCACGTCCTCCCGAATGGCGAGCGCAGCCCGATATCGGGCGAGTGATTCATCGTATTGGCCCTGGGCGTTGCGAATGATCCCCAGGTTGTTGAGGACAACGGCCTCGGTGAGCGGCTCCATACCCGGAGCCCTGGCTGCAGACAATGCGGCCTTGCCCCACACCAGCCCCTGCTTGTCGTGGCCCTGCTGGTCACCGACCAGACGGGTCAGCTGGGCCATCGCCATTGTTGCTACCGCGTAGTCCCCGTGCCCACCCGCCAGCGCGAGCGCATCCTCCAGATCGCGCACGGAGTCCTCATATTCGCCTGCCTTGTCGCGCAAGCTCGCGCGGCGCAACAACGCCTTGGCCGTGAGCGGCGGGTAGCCCAGAGCCTCGGTGGCTGCAGTGACGTGCTGCGCGACGCGAGAGGCCTCGTCGTAGTCACCAGCCTCCTCCAACGAAAAAACG
>JAESSZ010000106.1 GCA_016763875.1 Nannocystaceae bacterium | reverse complement strand
TAGAATATGTTCCTTTAGTATTTCCAGAAGGTTGGAAAAGCCCGGAAAGTTCTGAAGGTTTAGATGAAAAGCAAAGAGACGGCCGCGGATCCGCGGCGCAGACTGCCCCGGCACGGTCCTCGGCGATCCGTAGCGCCTCCAGAAGAAGAACCGGGTCGAACGTGTTGAGGCGGGACGCGAAGATATCGGCGACCTCACGGAGCCCAGACAGGCTGCCCGGAGCGGGCAACGTCTCGGCGACCTGCGTCACGAAGGCCTCGTCGAGTTCGACGCCTGGCGCGGTGGGACACATGACGCCCGTTCCGCGACACAGCGCCACCAGGATAGCGAGCAGTTGGCCGGGGGTGGTGCCACGATGCAGTGCGTCGCCGCCGGTCGATAGTCGTAGCAATGCACGACCGAGCTGGTCGCGAGCGGCAGCACCAAACGGGGCGCCGTTGATCCGCCGGCCGACGACCAGACATGGGGTCGGGGCGACGAAGGCAACGACACCGTCTTCAGCGCGCGGGTCGACGAACACGAGCGGCTCATTCACGCCCATCGCGTTGCCCAGCGCGCGAGCCACCATGACGACCGCGCTGTTTTGCGGGAGGCTTCGCCGCGAGGTCACATCGACCGCGGGGGGCTCTGCGCCGGGAATCGAGCCGAGATAGAACACGCCCTCGCGCAGCAGGTCCAGGCCAGTGCCGCCGGGTAGATCGCCGACCAAGCCGTCGAATGGTCGCCCATCTTGCGCGGTGGGTAGAGGCCAAGGTTCGCCGACCAACGCGTCGGGCGCGTGCTGTGGTGGGACTTGTTCGGGGGCCACCACTTCGGTTGCGCACGCGGCGAGGTACATGCCGTCCGTCTCGCCCATGGCGTCGAATAGACGCAGCAAGCTCAACACTGGAGCGGCGTCGGCTACGGCGCCCGTGGCCGACGACAGACCGACCGAACGCAGCCACGCGCGGTTGTGGGCGACGCCAGCGAGTAGGGCCGCGGTCGCTTCGTCTTTGCGGTCCATGGCCTCCAGCAGACGTACCAACTCCAGCACCACATCGATGTCCGTTGGCCGCAGCAGCAGCAGCTCCCGCATGCGCTCGATCGCGACCTCGGGTTGTCCCAACGGACCACGGTGCAGCTCTGCCAATGAACGCAGGCCCGCGGCCCGTTCGGGGCCCGAGCCGATGTCAACCAGCAACTCCAGTGCCTCGACGCGAAGCGGGAGGTTGTCGGTCTCGGCGGCCAGTCGGTCGGCGGCGACCAACGCGTGCAGGGGGTGAAAACCGCCCCGACCAGCAGCGATGTAGTGGAGGGCCGCATCGCCCGGTTGCTGCGCGGCCGCATAGGCGTCGCCGGCGAAGTAGTGCAGCGCTGCGCTGCGCTCGGGGGTGGGTTCGGCCGCGAGTGCCGCCTCAAGTTGCTCGACGCAGTCGCCCCATCGCTTGAGTCGTGCGTAGGCTTGGGCCAAGTCGACCCGCAGCCCCGGGTCATCGGGTTCGACCGAAAGTCCGTGTTCGAGCAACTTGGCGGAAAGCAGTGGTCCCTCGAGGTCGCCCCCCAGCCGGGCGATGTCGCGGAGCCCGGACCCGCGGAGAATCTTGCGCTCTCGCATGTCGGTGAGGCGTGCCTCCAGCACCTCCGCGACGGGTGGGGCGCCTTCGGAACCATGTCGAGCGTGGGTGCGACGAAGCCCACGGAACGCGCGGTCGTTACTCGGGTCGGCCCGCAATGCCTCGACGAACATGGCCCACGCGCGCCCGTTCTTGTGGCCGCGTTCGACTCGCGCCAGTGCCAGGGTGCCCGCACGACACAACACCGCGCTGCGATGTTGTGGGGAATGCAGGCGCGTTGCCAGATCATGCAGCGTATCGATCGCTGCGATCTCAGCGCTGGGGTTGCCGACATTTTCTAGAATGCGCGCGCGGGCGTGCAGGGCGGGCAGGTAGGCTGGACACGCCGCCAATGCATCGTCCAGGCAGGCCAGCGCATCGGTGTCGAGACGCATACGCTCGTGCAGGTCGGCCGCGATGGTGAGGTATGCGGCTCGTTCTGCGGTTGAACTCGCGCTCGTCGCGGCGGTGCGAAGCTCGTCCACACTACGGGCCAGCCCCGCGGCCGCGCGACGCTCTTTGATTCTTGCTCGGGCTCGAAGCGCGAGCGGATGGTCGCGCTTGACGGCGACGATCGCTTCGTACGCTGCATCGGCTCGGTCGAGGTTGCCCGCGGCTTCGTCTGCCCGCGCGGCCCGGTAGCGCAGTGCGATGAGCGCCGGATCTTCGGGGGGTCGTTCCAGCGCGAACACGGTCGCGGCGGCCGTCAGTGCGCCTGCCTCTCGCGATGGACGGCCGGCTTGCCGGCAAGCACGTGCGAGTCGGATCTGCGTGACGTAGTCGTCTGGGCGCGCCTCCGCCACGGCGCCCAGGTATTGGATCGCAACGACCGGTTTGGGCGAAAGTTCGGCCAACTGTAGCGCCATGGCACGTCGGTCGTCGCTGCCGCGCTCTGAGGTGAGGCCCGCTTCCGCGAACGCTTGCAGTTCGCGGTTGCGACCGAGCTTTTCGTAGAGTCGCAGGAGGCGAGCGCGCGCGACACCCAGTTGGGGCCACAGCTCAAGGGCGCGCACGAGGTCTCGGATCGCTCCGTCGTCATCTCCGATCTTGCTGCGGACCCTCGCGGCCCGATGCAGCAACAACGCACGTGTGCGTGGTCCCGAAAGGGCCGCGATGTGTTGCTCGAGCAGTGACAGCAGCGTGCGCGGCTCCTCGAGGGAGGCCGCGAGTCTCTCGGCCGCGTGCAGGGCCGGGAGGTGTCGCGGCCAGCGCTTGAGCAGTTGCGACAGTTCCGCGAGTGCTTCGACGGGCTCATCTAGGCGCGTGGCGAGCAGGTTGGCGATCTCGAGTTGTAGCCCGACCTGGCGCGCGCGGTCGTTGGCGTACAGCAACTTCTTGCGCAGCAGCGCCACAAGCCCGCGCCAGTCCTCGGACGTTCGCAGCAGGTCGCCCAGGCTGTCGAGACTCGGTAGGTGGTCATCGACGGACTCCAGGGCACGTTCAAAGAACTCGCGCGCCTTGTCAGTCTGGCCCAAAACCAGGGCGATCTCACCCGCGCGATGCACCAGTTTTGCGCGACGTCCGGTGCTCTGGGTCAGCGAGATTTCCTGCTCGGTCACCTTGAGCAGGTCTTCGTTGCGCTCGGCTCGGGACAGCAGCCGCGCCAGCAGTTGGATCGACGGGAGGTGTTTTTCGTCAGTGGACAGTCGCGCGGCGAGGTATTTGATCGCCGTGGTGGGGTCCTCGTCACGAGCGTGAAGTTGTCCCAAGAGCGACAGCAGGAATGCGCGTCGTTCCGGCGTTTCGGCGCGCTCAAGTTCTTCCGCGTACAGTTGCCGCAGCGCCTCGGCGTCGCCAAGCTGATGGAGCAGTCGCTCGAGCCGGTCGCGCGCCGGTCGGTAACTGGGGTGGGCCGCGACCGCCAGTTGGTAACACTCGCGTGCGCCTTCGAGTTCGTCGAGGCGCTCCTCCATGATCCGGCCGGCACGAAGCTGCGCGAGGGCGATCTCTTCGGATGTCAGCCCCGCACCCGCGGCGCTCGAAATCTCAAGTTTCACCAGCTCCAGGAGCTGCGCCCACATGCCGTTGGCGTTGAGAAAACGTCCCGTGTCTTCGATCGCAGGGACATGACCCGGCAGCAGCCGTAGCGCTTTTCGCATTGCGGCCAGGCCGTCGACAGGGCGGTCGAGTCGGAACAGCGCGAGTCGGCCGATGCGATAGAAAAGCTCGGCACGGGCCGGTGCTTCCTCGGATTCCCCGACCGCCTTGAGTTGGCCGACGCAGGCTTCCATGGCGACGTCCCACCGTCCGGCCGCCGAGGCAAGCTCCTCAAGGCTGCGCCACAGACTCGCATTCGCCGGTTGGGCGAGCGCGGCCGCCCGTAGAAGTTCGAGTGCCGCGGCACGCTCTCGATGCTCGCGTAGCGCGACGGATGCCCGCGCCAGTGGCATCGCACGGCCTGCGACGGGCCTGGCTTCAGCCTCGACCTCTAATGCACGCAGCATGAGTTCGGCATCGCCGGAGACCTCGGCAACGCGGAAGAGATCTGTGGCCAAGCCAAGATGCTGCGGAAAACGCTCCAGCGCAGCCAGAAGCATGTCGCCCGCCAATGCCAGGTCGCCTTTGTGGCGAGCTTCGAGCAGCGCCAGGTCGTGCAGCACGCCGGCGGCAGCGGCTTCGTCTTGCAGCACATCGAGTTGGGTCTCGAGGTTGGCGATGAGCCAAAAAATATCGCCGCGTGCCAGTGACACGCGTTCCACCGCTCGCAGCACGGCGAGGTCTCGTGGCGTTGCCTTGAGCGCGGCCTGGTAGCACTGCTGCGCAGCGGACAGATCGTGAAAGTGCTCCTCGACCAGCCGACCGCGTTCCCGGTACAGCGCGGCTGCTTCTCGCGGATGACGTGTCGCACGGATCTCTTGGTCGAGGTACATGACCGCCGAGCGGACGTCGCCGCGGTCGAGATAGACCCGGTACAGCAGACGCATCGCCGGCCGGAGGTCGGGGACCATCTCAAGCGCGTGCGCCAACTGGCGCAGAGCGTCGCTCGACTCGCCACGTAGCAGGTGCCATCGCGCCGCCGTCGTTGCGAGCGCCGCCCGCAACTGTGGCTCCGCCGCGGGCGTCGACGACAGTGCTTGCAGCACCTCCGCCAGAGGCAGCTCATCCGCTGCGGGCATCCGGGGCGCACTCTACACCCGGTCGGGCATCGACGTCCCCCGCCTGTCACATTTCAGGCGTGTTGCAGCGCGTGCAGGTAGTCCGGCAGACCGAGAGTTCGGGGCTCGCGGCCTTCGTTGCCGTGTTTTGCGGCCGGCAATTCCAGCATGAGTTGCAGGGTTT
>JAESSZ010001060.1 GCA_016763875.1 Nannocystaceae bacterium | reverse complement strand
TTGTCGTGGGCATTTGGCGGCCTCGACATCACCGACGTCGAAAACGATGACCCGTTGCAGTGGTGCTTGTCTACCGCGGCAATCCCGATGCTCAAGGGGGAACTCCAGGAGTTCGGCACTCCGTCTGAGGCCAATCCCCAGTGTGCGCGCTGAAGTGCTTTAGCGTACAACCGCGCTATGGCCGACATCGCGTTGGTGACCGAGGGACGGCTCGAAGCGCCGAGCGAAGGTGATTGGTACATCGACAACGTGCTCACCGAGGACCGTTTGCTCGCGCAGGCGTTGGAGGTGGAGGGGTTGTCGAGCGAACGTGTGGACTGGGCGCGGGACACCGTCGACTGGTCGTCGTACCGCGCCGCGGTCGTGCGCACGACGTGGGACTATTTCGAGAAACCCGATGCGTTTCGGGCGTGGGTGGCCCGGGCGAGCGCGGCGACGCGGTTGTTCAACCCACCGGCCACGATCCTTTGGAACGTCGACAAGCGTTACCTGCTGGAACTCGCAGCCCAAGGCATTGCGGTGGCCCCGATGGAGATCCTGGAACGGGGCAGCCGTGCAACGATAGGCGAGGTTATGCAGAACCGAGGGTGGCACGATGTCGTGCTCAAACCCACGGTGTCTGGCGGAGGGCGGCACACCTATCGAGTACAGCGAAATACACTAGGGGACCACGAAGTCATCGCCGCCAAACTCCTGGCCGAGGAGAGCATGCTGCTGCAGCCGTTTCTGCGCGACATCGTGGCGCGCGGGGAGGTCACCGTGGTGGTCATCGATGGCGAGCCGACGCACGCGTTGCTCAAGCGTGCGCGGGACGGCGAGTTCCGCGTGCAAGACGACCATGGCGGCACGCTCCATGAGCACCAGGCCTCGGAAGAGGAACTCGACCTGGCTCGGCGTGCGATCGCTGTGTGCAGTCCAACGCCGCTGTACGGTCGCGTCGACATGGTGCGAGACGAGGCCGGCCGGCCGCTGGTCATGGAGCTGGAGTTGATCGAGCCCGAGTTGTGGTTTCGTCGCCATCCCCCCGCAGCGACCGCGCTGGCGCGAGCGTTGGCGGCCGCGTTGTCGCGCTGACGGTTCACGTGGGCCCCGCGCCCCCCTGCGCACGCTACCCTCCGCGCCGATGGACTCAGACACCTGCGTGGCGCGGCTCGATCTGGCGCTCGTCCACCACCCGGTGCTCAACCGCAAGGGCGAGACGATCGCATCGACCGTGGACGAGATGGATGTGTTCGACGCATGCCGTTTGTCGCTTGTGTATCCGGTCCGGTACCTGTGGCTGATCACGCCCGTCCCAGCGCAGCGTGCCCTGGTCGACCGGCTGCTGACGCACGGCCGTTCCCCCACGCGTCTCCAAGAAGGACGGCCGCGGTTCGAGGCGGTGGCGGGGGTGGCGAGTCTCCAGGACGCGATCGACGATGCCGAGTCCGCGCTGGGTTGCCGGCCTACGACCGTGGCCACCAGTGCCCAGCCGCCGACTTCGCGGTTGGCCCTGAGTTTCGACCGCGCCCGGGAGCGGTTGCATGGGGGTGAGGCGATGATGCTGCTGGTGGGCAAGGCCTGGGGGCTGGCGCCCGAGGTGCTGGGCGACGCCGACGAATGGCTTGAGCCGATTCGCGGGGGCATGGGCTTTGATCACTTTCCGGTGCGTGGTGCCATTGCGGTGCTGCTGGACCGCTTGTTGGCGCCGCACGGTTAGGGGCCGATATGTATTTTTCGGTGTCGCCAGCACCATTGCTGCTAGGTCACTGAAAATTCGCGGAATCCGATTGGAGCGAGGTCGACTCTTACTCGGAAAGGACGCGAATCCATGCACCTATCACGTGTCGTTCTGCTCGCCGGCTTAGTCGCCATTCCCACCACCGCCACCGCCGCTCCCCTGACCCGGGCACCCAAAAGGAAAACGGTGACGCGCGCTCCAAAGACGGTGCAAGCTGCCCCGATTCAGAGAGTTCCGACCAAGAACCGTGCAGGATTCACCTGGCAGGGGTTTCGCGTCGAATGGCTCGCCAAGGTCGTGGGCTTCCGCATGCCGCACCGCTTCGGCAGCTTCGACAGCCGCATCGTTGCCCAACAACACAAAGTGTCCAACTCGACGTGGATGGCCACTGCAAACGCCAAGTTCGAGTTCACGCCCGGCGTCGACGGTGATTACGCCAAGCCATTGCTGCGGTACTCCCTGGCGCACTCGTCGAAGATCGCGGTCACCCGCGGTAAGGTGAATTTCTCCTTCACGGACGACGTCACGGGGGACTACGACAAACCCGAGAAGAGCGGAAATTTCCCCAAGGCCGAGACGAGTCGGCACAAGCGAGCCTCGATCACACTCGACGCCACGCAGAGTTTCGGCCGGTACGACAACTATGCCGTCGTGCTCCGCGGTGTCACAATCGACATGGAGTGCGCCGCGGGGCAACCTGGCAAGGCTTGCAACTCCGATGGGCTGTGGCCCCATCGCCTCTACGTTTCCATCGACGACTGCTCGCGCTCGGGCGGCAAGCTGCAGTGCGATTTCGATCTCGACATCTTCCGGTCGTGGACACCCGACAAAGGCGGCGGCAAGCCCCTCAACGATCAGATGGCGTTCGACGTCGACATCCACTACACGGTCTTCGGCGGTAACGACGGAAATTTCCACGCGGGGAACACCAACCTCATCACGCGTACGGGCAGCATCCAGGGCACCTCGATGGACAAGGTGCGTAAGACCGGGAACCGGACAATCACCGGTCAGGCGGGCTACGCCAACGCAACGATGGGCCTCACCGCGTTCGGGTTCGAGCTCACGAAGACCGGCAATGCCAAGAACCGCGGCCACCTCGGACGTTACCTATCGGGGTTGGATTTTCGCATCTCGGACCGCACGTACAACAAATCGACAGGCGCGATGGACTGGTCGTATGCCGTGGCTTTCTGGGCTCCGACGACCGTCAAGCAGAGCGACGTGACGTACTACCTGCGGGGCAAGCTGCTGCAGTTCGGCGACGGCAGCACGGTGACGTCCTCGACAGCCGTCCCTGGAGCCCCAAACACGATCTGGGCAGACCATACCGCGACAGGCACCGCGTGCATGGAAGGCGATTTCTTCAAGAAGTGCGCCAACAAAGGCATGCCCGAGGACACGAAGTCCACCAAGGCGATCCGCGTAGTCACGCCGCTGTAGCGCGTTGTGCGGTGGCCGTACTGGCCTGGAGATTGTCTTGGCCCGTGCTTGTGAGTGCGGGCGTTGGCAGCGCCTGTGCGCTCGTCGTCGGGGCCTTGCTCCTCGTCACCGCTATCCTCTACACGGCCCTCCGAAGCAGACGCGATCCGCCGCCGCGCGACGGGTGAGCGGTACCTCCGCGTACCGGCGTTCGACGATGCGCGGACATGGCGCTGAGTGGTAGGTTCGAGGCGGTGAAGGTCTGCCTGTCCCGAACGAGTCCACGAGCGTTCGGAGGCTCGCCGCTTCTCACACCGCTCGGATGGTTGCTCGAGGCGCTCGCCGAGGGACGCGAATGCGGCGGCGTCAGCGATCTCAACGCTGTCGCGGTCGTGGGTCCCAGGACACGCGCCGCGGGCTCGATCATCGATCCCCAGGTTCGAGAGCAGGAAGCTCAGTTCTTGGCAGCGGCGGAGGAGCTGCCGACCGTGAGGTGGTCGCCATCCCGGCGAAGCCTCTCGCTGAGCTATCGCGGTGAGCTCGGGCAAGAGGTCGTCGAGAGTGCGCCCACTGTGGCAACGCTCCGCTCGGCGGCAACCGAACTTGTACGAGCGTTTCGCCAGGTTCGCCCCTTGCTCCAAAGGAAACGGAAACTGAAGGGGGACGAGCTCCTAGCAGTCGTCGACCGGCTGCCTGAGGTGGTTCCTTCCAGCGAGGAGAAGCTCGCCGATTGGGTCATCGCCTCAACTGAGCTTCACCGTCTCTCCAGATTCACGCTCGTGCAGGCGGGCGCTGAGCGAGAGTCTGCCAAACCAGCAAGGAGGCTATCCGACATTCGTGTTTACTCCGGACTGGGCAATGAATGCGCCGAGGCGCGACGCGTTCTCGCGGGAGCGACTCTCGACGGCGGCGTTTCCGTAGATCCCGCGGGACCGTGGCTACATGTCCTCTGCGAAGCGTTCAAGCGAGCGCTTCACACTGCGGGCCTGGCTCTCCCAGGTTTCAGCAGCGTCTACCTCGCATGCGACAGCGTTGCAGCCGCTGGCACGATCAGGATCTACCGAGAGGATGTCGACTGGGTACGCTGGATCGAGTTGGGCCTGACAGTCGATCAGCTTCGATCCCTCTGTCGGGGTGACGACCACGAAGCGGGGGTGCATTTCGTCGCGAGCGCGTTGCTCGCCCTCGCCAAAACCTACTCACTTGACGAGACCGTGATCCGACGCGCAGGGAGTGAGCTCGTGACCGCTGGTCGCGAAGGACTCGCGGGCATCGAGGTCGGATACCCACCTATGTACAACAGGCGCGTTTGACAGTGCGCCGCACGGATTTGA